>NZ_ASSI01000060.1:0-237465 GCF_000466765.1 Burkholderia sp. AU4i
GCAGGCGAAACCGTTGTGCCGGCATCTGAGCTGGCCGCCGCCATCAAGGAAATCAAGGAACTGCAACGGCTACTTGGGAAGAAGACGCTGGAGGTCGAAATCCTGAAAGAAGCCGTGGAATGGGGCCGTTCAAAAAACCTGATTGCGCGCTCGCCCTTGCTGCCGGGGGACGACCGATGAAGACGGTCTGCGAAGTTCTCGGCGTGGCGCGCTCTGCCGTGGCGGTGAAGCGAGCTCGCTCGTCCGACTGGCGCGATGGTCGCCGTGCCCGCGTGACCAACGATGCCAGGCTGGTCGAGGAGATTCAGGCCCATGTGGCGCACCTTCCCACCTACGGCTACCGCCGTGTCTGGGCGCTGCTGCGCCGCAGTCGGGAGCAGAGCGGTGCGCCGTGCATCAACGTCAAGCGCGTGTATCGGGTCATGCGGGAGCATCAGTTGCTGCTGCGCCGCCCTGGCGTGCGGCGAGATAAGCGGCGACATGACGGTCGCGTTGCGGTGGACCGCAGCAACACCCGCTGGTGCTCCGATGGCTTCGAGTTCCGATGCGACGATGGTACGCCGCTGCGCGTGACGTTTGCGCTGGACTGCTGCGACCGCGAGGCGATTAGCTGGGCAGCAACGACCGGCGGGCATAGCGGTGATGTGGTGCGCGACGTGATGCTGGCCGCCGTCGAACAGCGCTTCGGCACCACGCAGGCCGCGCAGCCCATTGAATGGCTGACGGACAACGGCTCGGCCTACATCGACCACCGCACGCGCAGCTTCGCTCGCGAACTGGGTCTTGAGCCGCTGACCACGCCGGTTCGTTCGCCGCAGAGCAATGGCATGGCCGAATCGTTCGTGAAGACCATGAAGCACAATTACGTCGCCTATATGGACAAGTCTGACGCACCAACAGCGCTCTCGCGTCTGGCTATCGCGTTTGAACACTACAATGAGCGCCACCCGCACAAAGCCCTGAAATACCGCTCGCCTCGCGAGTTCAGGCGTAATGCGGTGTCATCAACCTAACGGTGTCCGCGTGTCCTGAGTTACAGGGGCAACTCCAGCAATGTCCAAGTCTGCCCCTCGCATTCTCCGACTGTCTACCCCAACCGACAAGGCGATTCGGCTCCGAGGAAGAAAATACCGGGTTTCCATCGTCGTGTCTCGCGGTTTCGGCGCAATCGTGGTTCAGGGCCGTCTCCACTACGGGTCATACTGACCCTACATTTGACCGCAGCCATAAATTTCCGCTTTCAACCAGACCCTTAGATGAGATAAGACGGACTTTAGCGAATACCGCTCAACCACCTTGGCGCGACGGACGCGGAGCGCTGCAGTCAACTACTCCCCTTCAGAACGAGAGCAGCGCTGACGTTAACAGACTGGGTGCTTTTTTACACCCTGGCGCCCAAGTAAGCCTCATAACGGGGCTTGAACTGGGTGCGGGTCGTGTCAGACTGGGGTTAACTTCGTGACGGGAAGTTCCGAATTTCCCGAAAATTGCCCCGCCCATTGCTGGGTGGTCGATCAATAACTGAGTTCGTAAATGACGCTGAGCGTTGAACACATCAAGGCGGAAATGCTCCCGCAGCTCTTCGCCAATTCGGCCGCGATCGCGGAATACGGCAATACCGCCGGGGGCGCCGCGGCAATCAACGAGATATCCGACCTGATGGAAAGCGGGTCGGTCGGGAAGCTCGCTGAGCGAATCGCCCAGATTGTCGGGAAACTTCAGGATGCGGATCCGGAACGGATCTCACGCCCCTCGACGTGGCTGGAACGCCTGACGGGAAAGCCGCTCGAGCGGCAGTTGCGGTATCAGGTGGCTCGAAAGTCCCTCGATGAGCTGATTTCCGATACCGAAGGCATCGCGCAGCGTGTACGCGACACGCTCAAACGGATCGACGATGTCATCTCAACGCATACGGCCGATTCGGAAGCGCTGCGCTTGTACATCCAGGCAGGCCGCGAATTTCTCGACGAGAATCCGGCCGCAGGCGAAATTCAGGCAGGCGTTGTCGAGTTCGATCGGCCGCGCGAACGATTCGCCCGCAAGCTTGCCAACATGGCCACCCTGCTCGCCTCGAATGAAATGAGCATCATCCAGATGAAGATGACTCGTGCCCAGGCGGTCGACATGCTCGACCGCTACAACGAGGCCGTTTCGGTCATGGTGCCTGTCTGGCGCCGGCATACCCTGGCGCTGATCACTACCACCAACATGAACTCGGCTCTGATCAACGAGGCGACGAAGGCGCACCGTGCGCTCGTTACCAGCCTCGCCAAGAGCCTTGAAGGGATCAAACAGTAACCATGGAGAGCACGACGATGAAACTCGATTTGCAAACGCGCACGACCGCGGCCACCTTCGACCTCACCGCTTCGAACCTCAACGCGCTGGGTCTCCGTGAAGACGATGTCGCCGAAGTGCAGCAGGTTGCGCTTCGCCTCCAACCCACGAACCCTCTCAGCGTCGCCGAGTTCGGCCGCGACGTCGCGGAACATACGTCGCGATACGCCGACGGCCTGCTCGAGCAAGTCAGAAACAGCGATCTCGACGAGGCTGGCGCGAAGCTCACGAAGGTGGTGAACATCGCACGTGAGCTGAATGTCTCGGCGCTCTCCAACAATCGCTCGAAGATTCCGGTTGTCGGACCGCTGATCGACAAGTTCCGTGTTCGAACGCGCAATTTCGTCGGCCAGTTCGACACGACGCGCGGCCAGATCGAAAGCCTCGTCGCCGAGGTCCAGACCACCCAGGAAAACGTCGCGCAACGTAACGAAGGCCTCGAGCAGATGTTCGGCGCCGTGCGCGAGGAGCATCGTCTGCTCGGCATCCATATCGCGGCCGGCAAGATCCAGTACGCGCAGCTTACCCGGCAGGCCGAGGATCTGCGTCAACAGGTCGGCAACGACCCCGCCCGCCTGCAGGAACTGTCCGATCTCGACGCCTACAACGCGAATCTCGACAAGCGGATCGGCGACCTGACCGCCCTGCAGCAGAACGCGATGCAGACGCTGCCGATGATCCGCATGATCCAGGCCAACAACCAGATGTTGGTCGACAAGTTCCACACGATCCGCGAGATCACGGTGCCGGCTTGGAAGCGCCAGTTCATGCTCGCGCTTTCCCTCAATGAGCAGCGCAACGCGGTGGATCTGGCCACGACGATCGACGACACCACGAACGACCTGCTCCGGCGGAACGCAGCCCTTCTGCACCGTAACTCGGTCGAAACGGCCCGTGCGAACCAGCGCCTGGTCATTGACGTCGACACACTGCAGACCGTCCAGTCCGAGTTGATCAGCACCGTCCAGGACGTCATCCGTATCCAGAAAGATGGCGCGGCGCAACGCGCTGCAGCCGAAAAGCAGATCGAAGCCATGCGTCTCGACCTGCGTGCCAAGCTCACGAATCAGGGCGTGCGGGAGGTTGCGTGAGCGCACAGGTAACCGACTTTAACGCGGAGATCGTTACGCTCGGAAAGCGGGCGTCGAAACTCGTCAAGTGGGGGGCGCTCGCGGGTGTTGCCGCTGCCGTGTCTGCGGGGCTGGCCGTGTACTTCGGGCTCAAGGCCCATTGGGCGGCGCCGGTGGCCGTGCTCAGCTCGCTCGACATTCCGCAATCGATCATCGCGCATATTTCCGATGCCGCGCCCAGCGGCGGGGATGGCTCTCCATTTTCAGGTTCTCCGCTTTCTGTTGCGATCGAATCGATGGCTTTCGCGTTGGCTGGGGTGGGAAAGTTCATTGCGCCTTTGTCGTTCATTCTCGGCGTGCCGATGATTTTCCTCAGCGAGGACGGCGGAATGAGAGCGCTCGGCAAGCTGGCCGTCGGAGCTGGAATACTTATGACGGCGCCAACCCTCCTCTTCTCCATGGTCGGCGGACTGCCTAGTAGTGATGGCGCATCGCAGCTCAGCCAGCGGCAGGTCTTCATGCAGGCCGTCGATTCTCAGGACACGAAGTGGCTGCGGCAGGCTTTCGCAAAACCGTCGACCATGGCCGACCAATATGTGCTGGCACAGATCGCCGTCATTGACCATAGCGTCGACGATCTGGGGGCCTTCGCGCAGACGATGAGCAACTCCCCGGAAACGCTCCAACACGCTGGTCTGACGCCGCGTCCCGACGTTGCATATGCGATTGACGAGACGTACTTCAAAGAGCCTCGATCGAACTGGGCGAAATCGTATTTCCAGGATGCGACTGACCGTGTTCGGCGGTTCGAGTCGTGGGAGCACGCCGAGATCCGTACGGCAGGTCTGTTCTTGGCCATTTCGCTCGGGCTTCTTGGCTTCGGGAGATCGATCCGGGCCCGGCTGCGGCGCATCGATCTGCTGCAACATCACACGCGAATGATGCGCTTTTCAGATCTCACCGAGGATCAACTCGTGCAAGCCCTCCGCCTATTCCCAGGCGTGAATAACGAGCACCCGTTCTACTACGTTCTCGACGATGAAGGCAACGTCCAGCGACGAGAACCGATGGATGCAGTGCTAACATGACGCCCGCGCGGCCAGGACTTCCTGGCCGCAGTCACATCCCATACCTGCAGATACCAATGAGCGACAGTTCACAGCGGCTGACAATCAGCATCAACGATCAATGCTACTGGGGCGCCTGCCTTTCGATTGCGGCATCGTCTTCCATCATGGACAAGTCATGGGGGACACTCCTATGGGGGATCGCCATCGGAGTGCTCCTGTTTCTGCCGACACTGGCACGCAGAGCTTGGCGTCGGGAAATTCGCGGTTCGAAAGTGGTAGCGATCGCACTGCTTGCGGTGTTCTTTACCGTCATTGCGATGACGGTCGCTTCCGTAACGGAACGTCTCACTCTCATAAACGCCGAAACGTATCCGGCCTGGCTGGCAAACGGCCATGTGGCGCTCGGAAGTACGAACGCGGAAAGCCCGCTGTTCAATGACATGACGGAACGCATCTGCCGCGGCAGGCGGGGGCCGAGGATGATTCTGCATAAGGCCGGCGGGGAAATTGTTATTCGCTGCGATCCCTTCTCTTACTGGCCCTTCACTCGAACGTACGTCGGCTATGAAAAATGATGCAGCAAGTGGAACCCTCCCGACAATTGGTCACTGGGTCCTGAAAAACTTGACGATTCCAATTGCCTTTACGCTGGCCGGGATCGCCTTTGGTGCCTTCCACCAGAGCCACGAAGTCGATTCGTGGGAGTACACCGCCCTGAGCGAGAACTGGGACCGCCTATCGCCTGCAACAAAACGGAACATCGCCGACCTTCTCAGCGCACATGGGAAGATTTCACGATGGGAGTATCAGCCCGCGCTCTTCGACGCGCTGATGCACGACACCGGCGGATACACGGTCACCATGACCGACTATCCCGTGCAAGCTGCACGCAAACGGTTGGTTGCGAAGGTTCGGAATTCCCATTTGGATTGAGCGTGAAATGAACAATCCTGACGATCGCCAAGTCGTGGATCTGCAGGCCGTCTTGCTGAAGAGCCGTGTCGTCACAGTTTCTCTGCCCAGCGGACCGCTCGATCCCGTCGACTGCCAATTCACCCGCAGTCTGCTCGGACAGGCCGTAACAATGTCCGTTTGCACGGCCGCCCTTCGGCCCATCATCGCGGACATGAAATTCGAATACGAGGCTTCAGTGCGCGGCGCCGAATCTCCAGGAAACGCATGATGATTCAATGGCAGGAGAGCTGCCCGTCGGGCGTGTTGGTTCAAGTCAAGGCGGACGGTACGCTCGACCGCGAAGAAGCAATGATCGTTGCGGCCGCAGTTGCTCGAGGCATTCCAGTCATCAAAGCCTCCGACAAGCAGGTAGAACGCGGCAAAGTGCTTGCAACTGCCGATCACGTTGCAGTCGGCTCGGTTGCGTTCGTGAGATCGGCATTGCGCCGGCTCGGGCAGCGGTTGCCCCCTCACGAACCGTATCCGGAGCCGCTTCACCATCTGCTGTATCGAAAGGTCAGCAAGCTTCCCTCGCTCAACGACGCGAAGCTGCTGGTTCGGAATGGCAAGAAGCTATTCATCAAGCCGGCCGGCTGGAAACGCTTTACAGGATTCGTCGTCGAGTTTGAGGACGATATACGGTTCAACGGCGCTTCAGGGCGGCAACCCGTGTGGATTGCCGATCCCGTCCGCTTCGTCAGCGAATGGCGTGCCTACGTCGCGGGCGGGCAACTGCTTGCTCTTTGCCTCGCGGACCACGGCGGCGACGTGAATGCAATACCCAACCGGACGATTATCGAACACGCCATTCAGCGCCTCACCGCCACGCTCGGAACGCCGGCTGGCTACGTCATCGACTTCGGTGTTCTGGATAGCGGTGAAACGGCGCTGATCGAAATGAATGATGGATTCTCGTTCGGCGCGTACGCCGGAGTAACTCCGGAAGCGTATTGGGCCGTGACTGTATCGCGCTGGGCCGAGCTGGTTGCTCGAGATCCCAAATTGAAATGAGACATGCTGGCCGGGGTGTTTCTTGCCTCGGCTTGCCCTCTCTACCTCGGTTCTTCTTACGAGATCTTGAATGCCAACGCGATAACAGGTCAGTGCAGATCACGTCCAAGCACGGGCGACTTTTCATGACCCGCCACCCACGTCTCCTGTCGCGTACTGAACACCGCCCAAGGCCCTGGCTCGCCCGACGGCTCGCGGCAGACATCGAGCTGGGCTATAGCGACCTGCAACAGCCGCTCAAAAGTGGTGTCGTCCAGTTCGTCAGTCGCTTCCAGTTCCTGTTCGTGATTGGGCAGGCCGAGCGTCTTCCACTCGCCGCGCATGAAATCGAACGCCCACTGATTAAAGGAGAACGTTACCCCCTCGGCGTCCTTTGGAACGTTGAACGGTAGCGGCACGAGTCGAATTCGCGGCGCCCCGAGGAACACGACGGCGGTCGGCGTTTCCATCGAAAAGCCGAACGCCATCATGCAGTTCAGCGGCCCGTCGACGGCATGTGCGTGCTCCAACAAGTCGAAGTCCTGTAGAGGGATTGCCTTCCAGTTATTGCTGTCGTCGGCGTCATGGTGCTCATTGCGCAGATAGGCATAGGCGTGTGCCAGCATACGCGACACGAAAATCACCGGGCCAGACATGCCGTCCTCTGGCCCACCGGACCAAGCCGGCTCGATGAACAGCCCTGACGGGAGCACACGGCGGCGCACCACAACCCACAAAGACACAGGAGAAATGTATTGCGTCTTGATCTTCATGCTTCATTCCTGAATCGCGGATCTGACCGCCTGGTGGTGTAGACCCAGTCCTCCCATTCTTCATCGGACAGGTAAGACCTTACTTCGACGCCTCGAGCCTCGATGTACTGGTCTTGCTCTTCAAGCGTGAGGCTGGACCAGAAGGGCTCCCAGATGTTGTGATACCAGTATTCCGGAGCGCCCTGGTTGTAAGTGACAAACGGTCCATGTTCACACCACGCAACCCAAGGCGGTGGCGGGCTAAACCTGGACAAAGCCAAGCGAACCATCAGTTCGACATCGTTTGTCAGGAGCCAGACATTGCGTCCCGCGAGCTCATCGTTGAATCTGACGAGCGACACGAAGTCGCCTCGCCGATAGAAGAGGAAGTCGACCTCTTCCCCCCCCTCTCGAACAGCGCTCAGGAATCGTGGAAACGCATTGATTTCCATATTCTGGTGCTGAACAAAGGCATTAACCCCGCAATCCCCCAAGTACACGGCCTTTGGGTACAGCGGCAAATCTTGCCGCCCTGCGAGATCCAGTGCAGCTGGGAACCCTGCTCTCAGGGCTTCTGCAGTACGTCCGAAGACATCTTCAAGTGCCTTCATCTGAGCGGCCTTGGTGTCACGCCCCACATCCTGTCCGCGCGTTTGCCGGTCACGCCACCCTTTGAACAGTGACATACGTTCTCCTATTTCGCATCAGTCTGGTCGAGCAGATACGACTCTCCCATGAAGCCGATCGCCCCGCCAATGATGCCGCCGATCGCCCCTGTAATGATGACGCCAGGACCGAGTTCGATGCCACAAAGCGATCCTGTCGCGGCACCCATTCGTGCACCGATCGCGGCGCCCGCCCATCTTCCTGCCATGCTGCCCTCCCATCCGGCGATCTGGCGCAGCGCGGATTTCTCCAACGGTCGAATGCTTTTTATCCGCATGGACTCTTCGCTCGCCAAGGCGAGATCGTATCCCGTCAGGAATATTCCGAATACTTGCACGACGCGCGCCCACTTCTCGACTCCGAACGCAATTGCCAAGCCCTTTTTCGAGAAGATGCCGTCTGCCGGGACGGATGGTTGTGGCTTCACCAGGTACTCGTTGTCCACACCGAGCGCCTTCCTTTTTAGGTATTCCCCTTCGCGTTTGACCTTGGACGGTTTGTCTTTCAAGTAGGCATCAATCTCGCGCCCGATCTCATCAGGAGTGACAATCTGGGCGCCGGCGCGCTTAGCCTTGGCAATATCCACATAGATCTTCTTGGCCCCGCCATCGGATCCGGTGAAGCGCGGCGACCCATCGGGGAAATTTCCGCTCGTCGACACGTAGGAAGTAACCTTGTCGGTCCCCAGGACATGTGAGGTAATGCTGGCCAACGAGTCGGGATTCCGTGCCCAAAGGCCGGCCCGCTCAGGGCTCACGACCCGGATATTTTCAAGCTCGCTAAGACCCAGCGATTTCAGGAACGGGTCATTAACGGACGAATATGTGTTGCGGACCAGAAACCCGCCCTTGCCGACCTCGTCAACAGTGACAAAGAAGAATGCCTTTGCGGGCATGAAATGCCCTTGCACGTCGTAGCGGGAATCCGTCGTGTTGTTCGTGTCTGTCTGGTAAACAAAATTGCTCATCTGTCCCACCGCTCCAATGCTTGCATACCAATCGCGATGTCGAGACGCGAGACATTTTCCGTGTAGACGCGCGGGCAATAGCCAGATAGATCGGTCAGCCCCTTGTAGACCGCCCCGCCCGCTGCTTTGATGTGATACGGAATACCAGGAATCGGCCGGCCATTACCGTCGATAACGCGCACTCGTTCGTCGTAGTTGCCTCGATATTGCTGCGTCATAGAGGCACCACTTTCGGTGTATCCCATATTCCCCAGTTCATGCGACTCAAAGCTGTGGAAGCTGTCATGCTGTGACGCGATCATTACCGGCGACGGCTGACACTTGCAAACGCAGATATCGCCGTCTAACGCCTGTTGCTTGCCATGCATCAAGTCCGGCCAGCGCGGTCCCTTGGGAGCGATATGGCCAACCGACTTGCAGCCGTGGCAATAAACCTGTGCGCCGACGTACGTCAGCGCAGTGCCGTGATGGGTGCAGTTCTCCACGCCTTCGATTACGACGCCACCATTCGATGACTTGTCGCCTTTCTTGAGCAGATAACGTTTCATGCCTCGTGCTCCTGGTGATCGGGACCCTATGTTCAACATCGAAGTAGGGACAAACGAGCATTGATATACGAAACTGCATCACGGCGTCTATAGGAGAAGTCTGATTTTGCAAACTTTGACGTTTTCCTAAAGCTTCTTTGATATTTATCTAAAGCAATTGCCTCAAGCCCTTGATATGGGCCGTGATCGCCGCACAAGCTTCCGAGAAGCAATGAAAAATGAGCCTCTTATGCGGTTCATTCTCGGTGGCTGAACAGCTTGGATCGATCAGAAGCGGTAGGTAACCAAAACGGTCACTACCAGATAGAAGCGAAGGTCCTTCGCCTTGTCCCGCAGCTTCGATTTCTAACCCCCTTGAAGAGGCTAGCGGCCAAAGAGGAGAGAACTTCGGGGATAGGAAGCTGGCGAGTCATGCCCGCGGGCGATGTCGCGAAGAAGGAGTGGAAGCGAGAGTACTACTCGTGCGTGGTCCCGGGCGCGGCCGGCCGGTAGTAGAACGCCGCGGCGACACCCACGCACGCCGCCATGGACAACCCGATGACGGCCCATGCAGGAAGGTGAATGCGGTCCAGCACGTCAAGTAGCGAGAGAGGTTGCATCGGATGCACCTTGGAAGAATCAAACAGGACGGCGATCGCCGGCACTCCATAGCCCTCGGAGTCGCGCGATACGAAAAAGTTGGTAGTCGGTTTCGAGACCCATCCATGAGCGGAGATCGTTCTGGTTCGTGCCAGCCATGAGATTCCGCAAGGCATAGGTGTTGCGAAGCACCGCGGCGCCCTTGTCCTGGCCGTCGAATCCGACCGCCTCGAGCGCGGCGCTGATCAGTGAGTACACGCTGTTCTCGGCCAAGGGCTCATCTGACGGCACGGGATCGCCGCCGCCCGCGCTTGATGGAAACAGGTAGCGCCACTCCCCGCCCCGTTCTTCAAGGCATCGGACCCACGTCGTCAGAGGCTCGACACACCATCGGGCGAGGGGTACAACGTGAGCACGGCGTGAACCGCTCGCGGTACCAGGCGTAACCAGCCGCTCATTCGCGAGATCAACCTTTTCGAGTTCGATGTGGATGCCTTCGAACAGCGTGAGACCTGCCCCAGCGAAAAGCGCAAGCATTGCCCTGTTTCGGCATCCAGTCCAAGTGTTCGTTGGCATCGAAAGGATTCTCTCGCGCAAGCGAGCATCTTGCATCGAATCGAGGCACTCGGGAAGCTTGCCTTCTGACCGATCCCCAGTGCGCTTGCTGAATTCGGCCAGCAACGCGGCCGCGGGGTTGGCCTCTCGAAGGCCCAGATCAACCAGGTGCTCAAACACGTCGTTGATCAACCGAACGTACCTCTGCGCGGTACCGCGCTCAGCCGCTACCTTTCTGGTCGCGTTGCCCTCGCCAGCTTCACGCTTCCCTGCCAGCGTCGACAGAAACAACTGTATCTCGTCGGGGCCGACCGACAGAACGGAGGCCGGTTCGTCCCGACCGTAGAGGAATTTCAGGAACTTGCCGTACATCGAGGCTCGCTGCTTCAGCGTCTGCGAACTGAAGGGGTTCCCACGGCCGTCGACGAGCTCTCGTTGCCATTCGACGAACGCGGCGGGATTCACGCTATCCCAGTTGACTGTCGGCTCTGCCATGTTCGAGCCCTCCTCGGCCCTCTTCCTGCAGACGGGGTTTGGCGAATCGCAGATTCGCCTTCTCGTGGATTTTAATCGCCTATGCGTATATAACCCACTAAAATTTCGTAACAAGAATCCCCGCCTCCTGCCGGTTAGCCAGTTACAGGTTCAAGACGGATTGGTCCTTTGCCTTCTGCTGAATGTTGCGGACGGTTTGCGGATCAAGCGTTCGCTCCAGCACAACCCTTGCGGCTTCGGGCGCCAGTCCGGCTTGGCAGGCGTCCGGACAGCGCAGGCTCCAGAGGTACGCGTTCACGCTGTCCCTGCCCTGCACGTACGCATTCGCGAGCATCGCTGCGGCCGAGGTCTCGCCGGCCGACCACGCTGCGTCGTAGAGTTGCACGCCGCGCACGCGATCCGCCGGCACGCCCTGGCCCGCGACCAACACGGCCGCCGCAAGCATCTCGTACGTCCTCGCTTGGTCCGTCACTTGCCCGTCTAGCGAGCCGGCCGTCGAGACGATGCTTGTAGCCACCTCCGGCCGCGCGATGATGTTCCGGATATCCTCGCTGAGATCATCGGTTGCATTGGCTGACAGCGCCACGAAGGCGATTCGGCCGGCGCCGACGTTCCCGGCAAGGAGTGCGTCCTGGAGCGGGCCAATTGCGGCAGCTTTCATCAACTCCAGCTCTTCCGAGCACGCCTTCTGCATCGAGAAGTGATAGATCCCGTTGTAGTCGTCGCACTGCTCCGCAACGGATTCACGCGCGATGCGAATACCTGTGAAGCTCTTGGCCGGGTCGACATCTTTGCCCATTTGACGCTTGACGGCGGCCTCGGCATTGGCGCGAAGCTGAATGGATGGATCCGGACCGCATGCCGTAAGCAACGACACCATCGCGACAGCGGTCGCCACCCAGACGACCTTCACTTTCCCACGCATACCTTGGTTCCTTCACAATGTGAATTAATCCTTGCGTGCCTGGACCTGACACGCCGTCAACGAATGATGCTGAACGACCAATGAAAAGCAAGCGCCCGTAATCACTGATGCCTACTGGAATTCTCGCTATGAATCCGCCTTGCCGGCTTACGCCACCCACCCGTGAGCAACGTAGCGCCGCGCAGATGCCTCGTTGCCGTGCACAACGACGGACTCGTCGGCCAGCATGCCGACCATGTCGTAATGCTCGACGAAGTCGGCGATGCTTTCGCTCAGCACCTTGAAATTCGCCCGAGACGCGTCCAGAACCTCGAACTTGAGAATTTCACCCGCCACGTAGCTGTCGGTTAGTTCGGCTCCAGCACGCTCGATATCGGCGAACTTCGTTTCGAGAACCTTCCCGATCGCGAACTGGATCGCTTCGATATCACACTCGCTCCCAAGGCCGGGGCGTTGACGGTTGGGAAAGCCGTCGGGCGAATTGAAGGCAAACACCAGAGAGAACGAGAGGGGGGAATCCGAATCGTCGTAACGCGCGATGATTCTTCCCCAGGGCAGTTCGATTGTCGGAAGGGGCTGACTCAATTCTTCAAGCATGCTCTTTCGTCTCTGCTGGTACACCCGATGCCCTCGCTTGATTCCCAGGAGGTCCAGTTCCTGGTTGGCCATGTCCTCGAGCATGAATTGAGGCAAGGATTTCTGCGGCCAGCGCGCCAGATCCTCCTCGCTGAAGCCCTTCCGAATGAGCGTTGCTGCATCCACCTGGGAACGTAGAGCCGTCGTCATATATTTGGCGTGATCCATGGCCGTACATTGAATTTGTCCTGCTCGTTGGCAGGATCCTGCCAGGATATTCGCACCGGGAACGCTTCTCAGCTATCTCGAAACATATTCAATGTGCGGCCTGTTTCCGTGTCTGTTGCGGAAAATAAAAAAGCCACCCCGGTTCGAGGGTGGCTTTTGAACGGCTGGAAACATCCTTCCTGACCAAGGGTCGACGAACAGCTTACGCCGCCATGATCAATGCGGTCTGATGCCCCCGCTTTTCTATACCGAGAATCTCCCGCACTTCCGCACACGCGCCGCCCAGGAGCTCGCGCACGTAGCTTCGGAAGTCTCGTTGGCTGGGCAGAGCCTGCCAGTCGCCCGTGAAGGAAAATCCACCCAGTTGCGCCGAACCGACCTCTTCCCCGTCGTGTTCGATCTGAACGGAGACCATCACTGCGCCTTGCCGGCCTTTGGCGACCTCGATCATGTCGAGGATGTCGTAAAGCCGATCGCCGCTGTCGGCCAGATACTGCGCCTCTTCCTGTTGAACGCTTACTTTCAATCCGAAGTCACCGAACGTGCGATCGACAACAACGCTGACGTCGCTCGGTGCCGCTTCGATGCACGAATAGCCGTCATCCCTGAGTCGTTGCGAAATGCTGACGATGTCCTCCTCGACGCGCGACAGCAGCAGCGACATCGCCTTGTCTTCTGCCAGCGTCAAGTCGGTGTCGTAGCTACGATCGGCCGTCATCGTGTGCTCGTGAACATAGCGGTGTTCGCTCGCGGTGATGTTGATCCGCTCGCCCTTTCCCACCGCGCTGAACACCAGAGCCATGAAGACCGGCTTGTCGGCCAGCAGGCGACGCGCCACAACCTTCGCATCGACGCATCCGGTGAAACGCATGCCGTCACCCTGGCAGTAGCCGAGACTCCAGCGAATATCGTCGACCGGATAGCCGAGGCTGGCCAGGATGAACGCAAAGTACGATTGAAAAATGTCGGACATCTCCGATTCTCCAAAAAATTAGGGCCGACAATGTCGGCCCCAGACAGAACATATGAGTGTTTTACAGCTTGGGTTTCATCATGCCCTCGCATACCGATGCGATCGCGAGAACGATGGGGAAACCGAACGCCGTCAGCCAACCCCAAACGAGATTCAGATCCATACACACCTCCAGGGAGTGCGAAGACCTGCCCCTTTGCGAGGAGCAGGTCCCCGCAAGGGTTAAAGCTATCAATGCAGCCAGTTCATGGCACCTTGAATACAGATGCCGGTGTAGAAGACCTGCATCGCCAACAGGCCGAAGGCCCGCCGCTTGATCGCGAACGTGATCCAGAGAACATTGGACACAATCCAGATCAACCAGCCGTAGGGCGAGTAATCCGTCTTCTGTGCCAACACTTCCGATCCCACTACACCGGCGATCGCCGCGCCCCACTCAACGAGCAGGAGAGGTCGAGCCTTTAGTGTCGCGATACCTTGCTTGATGCGGCCGCCCCAATGAGACATCGGAGCGGCGCTCATCGTGCAGCGAAACGACGAGCTTCTTCTTCCGAGAGGGGTGGAACGTCCTCCCACGGAGCGGCAAAGGCGCATTCCTCCGGCGCGATGAATGCATGGATTTCAGCGGTCTGACGCTCCGGAGCAGGTTCTTGCGAGCGAACCTCCGGCATCGCTTGGCCGTTGGCTTTCGCTTGCGCCTTCGCCAGTTCCAGCGCCTTCACCGCAGCCTTCTCAGCGCGGGCTGCGGCACGAGCTTCCCGTTCGATCTTGCGATGCACCTTCTCGTACTGCTTGCCGAAGTCCTTGCTGATCGTCGCGTAGTACGGATCGGGGTCGTAGTTCGGCACGCTCATCGCCACGGTCGTCGCCGGAAAGAAGTCTCTCCGTACCGCGGGATCACGACGTTGCAGTTCGGCTTTGTAGCCGGACAGCTTCGTCCTGGGTTTGACAACTGCTTGAGCTACAGGCATTGAGCCTCCTTGAAGTAGCCAGCAAACGGAGACGTCGGGACCATTTTCGCGAAACCGCCGCTCGTGAACTTGCCCTCATCGAGCAAGATCGAGCTTTGGAGGCTTGCCTCCAGGTCTTCCACATAGTGGAATCGCAGGAAGTCGCCTTCCGGCTTAACGATGCCCTGATCTCCGATCACCTTACCGAACTTGAAGCCCATAACGAGGGTCTCCCCTTCGTCATCCGCACGCTTAGCCGCGCTATGGACGTCTTGAAACAGCATGAAATTGATCCTCCTGTGATGACTCCACAGGCAGACCCACTCCCCGCACGGGAAATGGATCTCCCGTGGGGATTTGCTGAAAGCGTCAGCTCGCATTTCGGACAGAGCGTCCAAAAATGAGGCCCCAGATACCGGCTTAGGCCAGTAGATCCGGTTCGCCAATGGTCCTTGAGGAAAGATCATTGGCGAACCCGATCGGGTTCGCATCACAAAAACTCAGTTTCTGAGCAACAGGTGACTACAACAGGGCATCAAGCCGCCTCGAGCAGTTCGACCGCCGGCATCGCTTCGACGTATCGCGTAACGGTGCCGTCGTGATCCAGTGTCCACATGAACGCTTTCGGCGGGCCGTAGCACGACTTTAGATACTCGAGTTCCGCAACGAAACTCGATTGAGTCGCGCACGTGACCGTGATGCAGTCGCCCTCAGCGAACGTGAAGACCTTGCGGTCCGACAGATTGATCCAGACGCCAAACCAGGCGGCGTCCTGATCCGTCGGGTATTGCTGAAACCCGTGTGCGGAAAGCGTGCTCGCCAGCTCGTAGCTACCGGTTTGGCGGAACGCACGGTCCACGCGATTGCCACGTTGATTGATTTCGAACGGTGCGGTCTTGAACGCACGCTTGAGATGACGCAGGCGTCGCTTGGCTCGCGCCAGGCTTTTCCGGGTCTGAGGGACGCCAGGATGCCACACGTAGTCGGCACGCTTCGGATAAAGCGCCAACCAACCGGACAACTCGTCGATCATCGACTGGATATCGGTACGATTGACGCGCCCGGTACGGGGGCACAGCGGCTTGAACTTGGTGAGCGAAGGACGCTGGGAGGATGACATGGTTTCTCCAGATAGACGCGAAGAAACCAGTCCCTGCGCGGGGAATGACTTCCCCGCTTGGGTGAGTAGAACGCGATGCCGTTGAGGTTACAACCACGTACGGCACGCGCCCCGGCAAGATATTCAGGTCAACCGCAGAACTGCCACGGTTTCGGCTAGTAACCCCAGCTAGTATCAAAGTGGAAATGCCACTTGAGATGGCCTTAGGATACCGCACGGTGCCAACTATCGTCAACGAATCGGATTGGAGGTTCTCGGCGTCTCAGCGGCCGCCGAACCACTCCAAAGATCGCCCCTCATACACTCTCGACGCCTTTGTTCGCAAAGGTAGACGATTCGTAGGTTGGGCCGGGGTAAAAGTGTCATCAACCAGTCCGTCCCTCGAGCCTTCCGTGCCTTCAACAGCGCGAAGGGTGTCTTCATCGCCAATCTCGTGAACCCGAAGGAAGCGTTTGGCAGGTGCAACAGGAAACAGTTACCTGCAATCCACTCTTTCAATTTCCTAACGAGAACTTTATTCATCGAAGAGCAAGGGAAACACGTACAAATCCGGCGTTTTTCCTTGATTGTTGGGTATGCAACCGCATCCGGAGATTCAATTCCTAGCAGGAACCTGCCACGCCCAGCACTACCCTCAAAGAATCGTTGCAACTGATTGTTTTTTTCATCAAGAAATTGAAGAGCCTGCCGTTAACTCCCGGTAGTGCATAGGCATCGTTCAGATGAGCCGCCGACTCGAAGGGTCGAGGGTAAGGTCGCGGGAATCCCCCCCCACATGGCCATCAATTCGACGTTTCTCCGAAATCCGGTGCCTGACACAATCGACTCCATGATTACGTCAGAGCTTTTCTTCATGGGCTTGCTCGATACCACCTCTAACTGTCGGGAGGGGTATCGCTCGATCTTTCACTATTGGGAGAGCGAGAAGTGGCGGGGCGTCGACGAACAAGTCCGACAGGAGATTCTGGCGGCGCCCACCATCCGCGAGTTGCGGAAGATGCTCAAGCGAATGCCCGATACATGGCGCAGCGACTGGAAGCAGGTGCGTGGCCGGGTCTTTCGCAGTGCATTGCTGTACGCTCTCGATGGACACCCAGATCTTCTGCACGAACTGGTCGAGCCGTTTGGCTTGACGAACGCATGCCGGAATTGGGGAATTCCTGACGCGTTCGTCAAAAATGAGTTGGTAGCTGTACGACGCGAAATTGACGAACCATTCAGATTGCTAGCACTTGGTTCTGAGGCGGCGCCGTCTGCACACGTTCAAGCTACGCTTGAGCGCTTGATCGGCAACCGCCAGGATTGTCAGTACGTTGCGTTTGCGGGTCGAAAGATGGACTCGGGGGTCCATCGTTGGGCAGCTGAAAAGCTGTTCCCAGTGCATTACGTAGGAACGAACTCGAATAAAGGACTGGACCAAGATGCTGTACTGCAACTCATCAAGAAAAGTACTCACGTCGTCATCTTCACTCGCGAAGGCACAGCTCCCGACGAAGAAACCGTCGAACTTGCCCGCTCTCAAGGCTGCACGATCCGAGTCTCTCAATACGCTGCGCAACGATCAGGCGTCAATTCGACCGCAACCGGTGCCGGCTCTGGGGGCACTGCCGGGTCAGCACCTGGCTCAGCCACAACGCGACGTCGATCACTGCGCGCCGTTTAAGGCACGGGGCTTCAGCGTTCTGCGCGAAAGCTCGACCGCCATCGGCCTCATCAAGCACGTCCGCTCGCACGGCCGCATTGTGTATGCGATCGACCTGACGTTCAGCCTGAACGAAAACTCGACCACCATTTTGGCCGAAGGCGCGTATTGCCTCGCCTTCGAAGATGACATGCGCTTCATCACCCGGACGTTCCCGTACGGCACGCCGGTTCAGGATATCGAGAACTATTTCGCTCGCGAATACGATCCCAACGCACACGTGCCTCTGGCTTGACCGATTGGGCGCTTCGCGCGTCCTCTCTGCCTGCCAGTGCATGTCCGGTATGACTGGCTAAGAGACGGTTTCATAAAGACTGATCGGCCCGCCGAAGGGTATTCCAGCAGATCAGACAGCAACCGAGTTTGAGGAACGCGCCGTGAATGTCTGCACGGCGCTCGAAACGAATACGGAGACGACGGAAGTGATGCAGCCAGGCATGCGTGCGTTCGACGACCCAGCGATATTTGCCAAGGCCGCTGCCATGTTCGGTACGGCGCTTGGCGATCACTGGCTCGATACCGCGATCGCGCAACGCGCGCCGATGTCGCTCGGAGTCGTAACCGCGATCCGCGTAGACCACACGCGGCCGCTGCAATGGGTGGCCACGCAATCCGCGGATCGGCGGAATCGCGTCGATCAGCGGCAGCAATTGCGTGACGTCGTTGACGTTCGCGCCGGTCAGGATCGCGGCGAGCGGCGTACCGTTGGCGTCGGTGACGATGTGGTGCTTGGAACCGGGTCGCGCGCGATCGGTGGGGTTTGGCCCAGTTTTTGGCCTGCCCCAACGGCGCGAATCGATGATGAATCGACGGCGGCTCGTGAGAAGTCGATCTGGTCCGCTGCGCGCAGCTTTGCGAGCAGTAGCTCGTGCAAGCGATCCCAGACACCGGCTGCTTGCCAATCGCGCAGCCGGCGCCAACATGTCACGCCCGAGCCGCATCCCATCTCGGCCGGCAGGTCGCGCCAGCGTAGTCCGGTCTTGAGAACGAACAGGATGCCGGTCAGCGCGGCGCGATTCGAAACAGGCAGGCGGCCCGGGTTCTTCTCGCGCCGCGGCTTGGGTGGCGGCAGTAACGGCTCGATCAGTGTCCACAATTCATCGTCGATGATCGGCTTGGCCATCTCCTCAGTCTCGGTTGTTCCGATGCCTGAGGTTAACAGCTCACCGCGAAAGTTAACAGCCCCACGGGGCCTTTTTGAAACCGTCTCTAACAGCCTTCCAGGCTGGCAGGAGGAGGTATGTCCTTAGATCCCGATGTTCGCATTGCCTCGCGGCGCGTCCGACTTTCGGCTGTGCGCGAGGCACCCGCCTCCTATTCCCGCGATTTTGAGCAGGCGCGGGTCGAACCCGGCCACGCCTGGTGTCTCTGCAATTCCTCTACGCCACAGCGACTTGTCATCCGCCGGAAGTCCCACGCCGGCACCGCGGCTGCATTCTTCCTCGCGGGCTGGCCAGAAGGCGGAGAGGCGCACGATGTTCACTGTCCGTTCTACAAGGAGCCGGAGGACGAGTCCGGTAAATCATCCGAGAGCAAGTCGTGCTTCGAGGAAGGCGCTGACGGGACATTCCGGATCACGCCGCAGTTTTCCGTGTCCCTGAAGGTCGACACGGTTGTCCGAAAGAAGGACGCGATCGACGCATCGCCCCGTCCATCCGAATCGACGCGCGGCGCTACGCTGCTCGCCATGCTGCAGTATCTCTGGAGCGAGACCGGGCTGCACCGCTGGAGAGCCGGATGGAACCGCGATTGGGGCCGTGTCCGGTACGAGCTCATAGGCAAGGTTGAGGACGGCCAGATCGGAAAGCGACCTCTCGCCGACGTGCTCTACATCCCGCCTCGTTACACGCCCGCTGCCGCCGACAGGAACAAGGCCGAGTTCACCGCACGTCAGGAGCCACTCTTCACGAGCGCGCGTCAGTTTATCGACGCGCAGAACCGGATTGCCGCTGGAAAGGCTGCGTCGGCGGTGCGCGAGACGCTGTTCATCATCGCCCCACTACGCGGCGTGAAAGAGTCACAGTTCGACAGTTACCAGATTCAGCTTGGCCACATCGCCCAACCCGTCTACTGCAAAGCGCCCCTCATGCAGCGTCTGCAGCGCAGGTTCGGCCGGGTGCTCAACACACTGAACGCGGAGCACGGCCATGTAATCGGCATATTCCACGTCGAGGGCACGCCACGCGGTCATCTCCAACTACTCGATGCCGGATTGATGCGCGTGTCGAGCCGCTTCATTCCGGTCGACTCGTCCTATGAGGAAGTCGTTGCCGATGCGCTCGTGATGGCGAACCGCGATTTCTCCAAGCCGGTCAAGATCGAGACCGGCACCGATTCGCTGGACGGGAAGGTTTTGGCCGACTTCATCCTTTACGACACGGCATCGCGTCGCTGCTACATGGAAGTGTACGGCGTAGAGGGTCGCGCGGAATACGACGTCCGCAAGCGCGAAAAGCAGCACATCTACCGGCAGAATGGCGTCGAAATCTGGGAATGGGATCTGACCAGGACACGCGAGATGCCGGCACTACCTCCCCGCATCGAGCGGACGGCGGCCTGATCGGCTCTATCGTGCCAGCATGGTCCCACGGCATTGCAGGGACTGGCAGCGGCAGGCATAGGTGGCCCGTACCGCGGCTGTATGCCGGCCGTCGACGCTCAACTGATAGTCGATCGATATCTCGTCGCCAGCTCGGATCGCATGGCTCGCGAAGATGAACACGCGACCCTCATCTTCCTCGGCGATGCAATTAGGCGTGCAGGCATGATTGATCCATCGGGCGCTGTTGCCGCCCGCGCCGCCATCGATGACCCGGCCATCGGTCAGCCCGAAAAAGAACGTGTGACCATCCTCGCACGCCAGCTTCTGGTGTCCCGCGATCGCGGACCGCCACGACATGACCCGCCCCTTGTATTCGATGATCCGTTCGCCTGACGGGATATCACGCAGGGCGAATACCCCCCGTCCATGAACGCTCGACTGACGTACTGCAATGCGCCGCATATTTGACCTCTTTCTCCCAAGCTCGCGAGTATACGTTCGACGTAACAACCTCGCTACCACTTCGGAGATCGAGTGCACGCGGCAGAAGCCCATGCGCGAAACGCGCTCGGCGCCTCCTTGCTGAGGCAGCAAGTTGCCCGACGCAGCAGCCAAAAAGTCATTCTGCTAGCAAACCGATCGCAATTTGGGCCCGGGGTCGACATTATCGCTTCTGTGTTCAACCCTGAACCCAACACGGGAGCCAGTCATGTTTGACCGCCCTACCATTCGAGACGTCATTGACGCCCTCGCCCCGCTCGCCCATATCCCGCGCCCCTACACCGACAATGAGGGCGACCCGATCAACGGCGACAGCGTCTTGCCGTATCTGTCGGCGGAGCACGCGCAGCTGGTTCGCCACGCCGCGGCCGTCGTTTACGAGTACGCTCGCACGGCGGACGGCGAACCCGATCGCCGCGCCCTCAACACGATGACGCGCCACGGCTTCCATGCCACCTTGAACCCGGCGCAGTACGAGCCGGACAGGCAGGTCGGCGGCGTCACCGTGGGCAACTGGTACCTCGATATCTCGGACGTGCCTTGCGGCGGCGAGAGCGACTAATCGCTCACCACTTTGCCCTCAGTACCGTCCGGCAACCGCTCTACTACTTCGACCCGGATATGAAACACCCCACCGTTCTTGTCACGTTTGTGCAGCTTCTGGCACAGCGACAGGACGGTGCGGTCACTGATGTCCGGGGCTCGCCCGCCGTCGGCGTAGGCCTCTTTTTCAAGCGCGCCCCATACCGCGTGGGCCGCGTCATTCGCCTTCTTCCAGCGTTGAGGCTTGCCGTCTGCGCTGGTCGGGCGAAGCTCATTGAACAGTTCGCACACGCGGAGCTTGGCCTTCTTGACTTGTTCCCGGCTTTTCTCGGAATTGAGCTGCGCCCGACGCTTTTTCGCCACTTCCGGCGAGAACTTCATTACATACCGCGCGCTCTCATGCATGCCAATCAGGTGACTGGCATCAAGGAGGAATGAGTAAGCGCGGTCCATGGAGCCTTGCTGTTTGGCGCGCGTGGCCTCGATGAGAAGCCCGAACATCCCGAAAAATGCTTCGATTCGTTCAGGGGGCGTCAATCCCGCACCGGCGATATCGTCAATCGTGGTCTTCTCGTCGGTGGCGACCATCCGCGTATAGGTATAAAGGAGAAAGTCGTCGCCGGGTGTCTCGAAGTCCTCCAGCAGCGGAACTGTGAAGGTCTCGATTTGCGCTCGCAAGTCGTTCTGCAATTCCTTCAAGATGCTCGCATGTGCCGGATCTGAGAGATACGTTTCGACGTCAGGCCCGGAAAGTCTCCCGGCGCTTCTCAAATAAAGGGTGATCGCCTTTTCCCATAGGCGCGTCCACTCGAAATCGAAGCTGCGAACCGCCCGTCCCTCGTCGTACAACAGCAGTTTTTTCCCGCTATACGTTGGCAGGATCTTCTCGTGCACGAATTCGATCGTCTGTTCGACGTGGGCGGCGAGCCTCTCCCGCGCGGATCCAGCATCAAGCATGGACGCGGCATCCTCGTACGCCATAGCGACGTGGAGGAGTATCTCTCTCAGCCTTTCGCCGGCGGCTTTTGCGTCTTCTGGTGTTTCCATTCGAGTGGTCGTCGGTGTGTTTCTCACTTGGCGACGGTACCACGCCGACACGCCGGCCGCATCGCGATCGGCGTGGCCGACCGACTCGGGCTGCCGTTAGTCAGTCGCCCCGAAAAGGCGCCGCTCATCCTCACCTGTCTCGACATCGACGGCTATTCGGCTGCACCGAACTACAGCCTGTCCACATGCAGCCTCCCCGGAAATCCCCGAAGAACCAAAAAAAAGCCCCGGCTCTTCCGTAATGGAAGGGCCGGGGCTTCGGAACTGCGTGATGCTTCTCTCGTCAGGCTTTGTATCCCATCCTCGACCACACCTCTTCGTCGACCGGGATCGGCGCAACACGCCCCGAGACCAGATTGACGAAATTGCCGTGGAAGTTCAACTTGCCGTTACGAAACATCTGCCATAGCAACTCGGCCGCCCAACCCGCGATCATCCGGTTGATGAACAGGTTTTGCCGCTCGAGCGCTTCAGCCATCGAACACGATGGCTGATCGTCCTCTGGAAGCGAGGTATCGGCAATCTCAGGAAAGAGATCGACGGCATGGGGCAGACGAAAGTCGTTCCCACGACGCGCTCCGAACTCCCCGATGACCACCTGCCCAGTCGCCGCGTTGTTGCCCAGATCCACGTAGTACCCTTGCTGAAAGGACTTGGCGATAACACTTCTTGCGCGGCGCGAATCCACACAGGAAATCACCATGTCAGCGTCCAGCTCCCCGGAATCATTCCCGGTGAACATGGTTGGCATGGAAGACCATCGCGTGCCAAACCCCATGTTGATCCGCTGGATCAGAACATCGGTTTTGAACTGGCCCACATCACACGGATAGAACCCCTGCCGCCCAACGTTGGAAGGGGATACAGTGTCGCCGTCGACGGCCGTCACGCTCAAACCCGGGTGACCGAGTTCCTGCATCGCATGATTGAGCGTCGCAAGCGAAGCCAGCATCGCACTGCCATTACCGCCGGCACCAATCACCACGATATGCGGCTCGCTCGTCAGAAGCGAAGAATGCACCATGTGCTCACGCTGCATGCTGCACCTCCTTCAAGGAGAACGCCTCATCCGCAGGGACTATCAATCCCAGCGCACAAAGCCGCGCGACGACGTCAAACGCCTCCGGCCGATCACGGTGACAAGAGCCGACAACCACGGAGAATTTGACCTCCCCCTGATCGTCTTCGTTGTCCGTTGGACTGAAAAACGCGTCCGCGTGACCGTGGCTATGGAGGTCCACAACCAGGTGCTCGTCCGCGTCCAGTTCCGGCCGGTCCACAACTACGGAGTGCGCGGACGCAGTCCGCTCACTGAGTCGCCGAAAGACGAAGGAGCGGGTGCTCTCACGCCACGTGATCCACGCGGCTGTTTCGATCTCACCCCCTGCCTTCGCCTGCCAGGCAAACTCCAAGAGCAACTCCCGCGGAATCGGACCGCAGCGGAGTTCGAACACCTCCGACACAGGACCGTACGGGAGCGCAAGACCGCTATCATTCTTCATCGCGATCTTCCGCATGTACAGCCATGGCCGACGGACTTCCAGCGCCACGCCGTTGCTCCCGACAAGGAACCGATGTCCGTTCGACGCCAGTTCCTCGAGCGAGCCGAACCGCGGCACCGGGATCGTCGGGAATGTGGTTTGGAGAAACGAGTCACGGTGATCCATCAGACCTCCCCTCCAACCAGCTTCCCGAACGCGTCTTCGAGTCGCATACCCATCCGAGCCAGAAGCGCGGACGGAAACGACGCGTGCTTTCCCGCAAGGAGTGCCATCCACAGCTTCCCGCAGTTCTCACCCTTGCGCAGGAGCTGCGCCTCCGGGATGTTCGGGTGTGTAAACCACGTTCCGAAAAACGCGTCCTCCCATTGCTCCAGCGGCGCCGATGTCCCCTGCTTCGGGAGATCGATGTTGCCGACGCAGATCCGCCCCTCCTGCCACACGTTGTAAAACGGCGTGCGGTAGAGCGGCGTCCGCGCGGAAGGACGTCGCTTTCCCCGGTATGCGAACACGTACCAATCGTCGCGTACGAGGAAGAACACCAGGCCCGGTAACGCGCACGTCCCAGCCTTCTTTCCCCCCACGGAGGGGTGATTGAAGGCAAGGTGGCGCTTTCCGGGCGGGACGTACCAGACTGCATAGTCCGCCCCACGGCCAAGCAGGCGCGGGTGAAACAGCGCTCGTGTCTGCTCCCGTTCTGCAAGCCGATCAAGTGCGTCGACCAGTGCCGCCCGGCTTGCCGGCTGCCCGGGACCGATCACTGCGTTTCCCTTCTCAATCCGGACAGGATTGATCGTGACAAAGCCATTCCCCGAAGCACTTCCCGGATGCCCGGAACGTGAGTAAAGGAGGATGGCGTGTTCCAGCTTCAACGACGACCCGGAACCAACAACTTGCGTATTGATCATGTCACCCACCGTAGATAACGGGATCCGTCATCGAATGCAGCAGGCGATCAGTCGCCCTCAGCAGTCGAAGACGACTATCCCAACGTTTCAAAGTCCCCCGTAGAAGCTCCGGGGTTCGACAGGCCAACACTTCCGAGCCGAGGCCGTACGCCCACCCTTCACCCCCGTTGCGGAGCATGTTGGCGTAGTCGTCCCAGACACGGTAAATGTTGTCCTCTTTCCCATCTTTTGCCTCGCCCGGTGCATCCCAGGCGAGCGAAAACGCCGGAATCATGGAGTTGTAGTCAGTCCCGCTCAGCGTGGGCCACATCGCATCGCGATGCCGCCTCGCCTTCACGAGTCGAACCACGTCCTCCAGTACTGGCGCCAACTCCGCGTTGTGCTTCGCGACGGCAAGAATGAACTTCTCCATGTCGCGAATCGGTGGGTGCCGAAGCAGTTCCCGTCGCGGGCAGTCCCGGTCGAATGCCGGCCTTGTATAGGCGAAGTACTCGCTGGAACCATCCTCGTTTTCCGGTCCGAACTCGGACGGATCGTAGGTGCCATCCGGCCAACAATCTTCCCAGCCGTAGATGTGCAACCCTGCAGAATGGGTCACGTAATCATGATCGAAGGTAAAGCCGATCATGTGCCCAGCCAGCGAAAGAATCGTGGTCGCGGCAATACCGAGGCCTTCCGCGATCCCCTCCAACTCCAGAAATCCGCGTCGCAGACTCCGGAAATTCGGCTGGTCACGAGACACTTCGACCCATACGCCAAGATCGTTCAGCTCGTCCTCTTCAGGCTCTTCCATCGAGCCCTCATCGACCATGTTGGTGGCCGAAGCAAAGCAGATATCGAGCTCAAGCGCCGCTACCCCGTCCGTCCGTTTCGCAAACCATCGGGACAGCGCCGCTTCGACTACCTTGCCCGGCGAGTTCCAACCTTCGATGTCCGATGGGACGACCAGTCCGCACGCATGCAGGGATTTGGCGGCCTCCAGCCAGCAAAGACTTCGCTGGCTGTTTTGCTCGACCGGGATATCCCGATCGAGCACCGGCAACCTCATCCAAGAATGGGCAGATCCAACGGCATCAGACTTAATCGGCCGGCAGGCTGATCCTGCTGCGATCGATCGATCATGGATTTCAGAATGCATGCGCATCCGTAGACCTCCTCAAGTGGGATAGGCGTAGGGGCACCGGGATCTTCCGAACCCGATGCCCCCTTGACCACTTCCACCGATGAGCCGTTTGCCCTGGCAAGCCAGGCGTCAAACATCACCGGTTTCATGGTCAGCCCTTTTGACCCACCTTGCGGCGGACGTTGTAGACGACGGTGCCATCCTGACGGACCTCGCTCTGCTCGAACTCAGCCGTTGCAATGTCTGGGTGTGCCATGGAAAGCACATCCTGAACCTGCTGGATCGACAACGACGGACCAGGATCTGCGAACTGCGTGCCGTGGTACATGAAGACACGCTTGATCAGAGAGACTTCCAATGCCATGTCCGTCTCCCCTTAGCCCACGAGCGCCGCGTTACCGAACAGACTGCCGGTCGAACCCGATTGAGCTGCTTCGGTGGCAGCATTACCCGGTTCATCCGACTCCTCGTCCGCGTCGATCAGATCGGACGCAGACGTGACACCAGCTTGCGCTGTCGGCGCCGGCAGCGCCGCCGGTTTGCCAGCAGGCTTACCCTTGGCCACTGCCTTGCCCTTCGCTGCCTCCAGCGCCGCGGTGGTCGCCGCGAGCTGATCGACGAGCGACTGACGCTGGCCAGTGAACTCGCCCAGACAGCGAACGAACTCCGCATCAAGCTCTTCCGGCGTGCCGGTCAGCGCAAGCGGCGTCAGAAGCCCACTTTCGCTCGCTTCCTTCTGGTTCGACTTCGGCATGACTGCTACCGTCATCTTCCCAGCCTTGCCTGCAACGATCGACATCATGAGACCGCCGTCCGATTGACAGACGAGAGCGTGCAACTGCTTGAACAGCGTGGACATAAAAACTCCTGGAATGAAAATGCGAATGCCTGCCCCGCAAGGGACAGCACCCGCGAACGGAAAGATGGATACTGGCCACCAGAACGGCGGCCAGCGAACAGACAACGGCTGCTTACTTCAGCAGCATGACGGCAGGAATCCTGCCGCGGAACTCGAACCCTTCAGCCTTGAGCAGCCCCTTGATCATCTCGTCGCGCTTGCCCGACATGATCTTGGCGAACTGTTTGCCGAGGAATTCCTTCAGACCGATTTCCTGACACAGGGCCTCGATTTCGGCTTTGGTCATGACATCCAGCAGACCCGAGCAGACTTGCCAATGAGCGGCAAGATCGACATCGAGGAACGTCGCGAGATCCTTGACATCCCGCATCTGGATATCGCCCACGACCGACGATGCGACGAGATCGAGGATACGGCCTCGCGGCGTTTCCTCGAGGCCGGCCACGACTGTCAAGCTGTCAAACAGACCGATACCGGCGCCAACCGGCTTCCCGCCAGCCTTCTCGATCTGCTCGGCCAGCGCCGTGGTGTCGATGTGGCGCAACAGCCCCATCGACGCCAACGTGATGATCAGCAGTTCGGTCTTGGCCGGACTACGAACCATCACCGTGCGAACCACTTCACGCCACGTCTTCTCGCGATACTCCTTCACGCGATTTGACTCGGCGGAAACGGCAGGCTTGGCGCTCGACGCCGCCTTGCCGGCAGACGAACCCTTGCTGGCTGGCTGACCCGCCGCCTTCTTACCCGACCCACCGGTCGAACCCGCCTTTGCCGCCGGCGGATTGATCGTGGCCAAATAGGCCGCGTTCTTCTCCTTGTTGCATGCGACATCCATGCAGTAGTTCGGATAGGAAAGGCCGACCTTGCCCGGAGTGGCCGATATGAGCACGCCGAAGTTCGCGCAGCCCTTGCAGGCCTCTGCTTGTTCGGCGCCAACGCCCGTATCGCCATCCGGCTTCAGAGCAATGACCGTGAGGTTGTCCCCCGGGCGCACCACCTGGATGCGCTGGTATTGCCCCTCGAGGCTCTTCTTCACCGACTCGATCAGCGCGTCGTTCTTCGCGTCGAAGCACGATTTCTGCGTGCATCGCGCGTCGTCGATCGCTTCAGCGAACAGCGTTCTCTGATTGGACGAGTTGTGATGACAGGTGAGGCACTCGGTCTTGTCGAAGCGGGCGGTATCGAGGCGCAAGGCTTGCGCCGCGATCTCTGCCTTCAGATCAGCCACCGAGATGTTGCGCTCGATGATCATCGGCAGGATCTCCGCCTGAACCTTCTTCACCACGGCCGCCAGAAGCTCCGCGTGCCCGAGCATGATCTTTCGCTCGTTCAACGCAGTCTGGACCGCAGGAATGCAGTTCTGGAGAGCCAGGCGGCTATCCAGCTTCGAACGCGACCAGCCGATGCGTCGCGCGACCTCGTCGCGATCGCCCCCGTAGAGGGCCATCGCCTGCAGCGCGCCTGCCGATTCTTCAGTGGGGGACATGTCCTCCCGCTGGATGTTCTCGGTGACGGCCGCTAGAGCCGCTTGCTCATCGGTCATGTACCGGGAGAGGACAGGAATGACGCCGTCCGGCCCGTACACCTCGTGCGCCGCGCGCAAACGTCTTTCGCCGGCGATGAGCTCGTAGTGATCGTCCATCTTGCGAACCAGGAGCGGTTGCAAGAGGCCCTGAGCCCGAATCGAGGCGGCCAGCTCAGCCATTGCCTTCGGCTCGAAGTACGTCCGCGGGTTGTAGACCACACGCACGTCTCCAATACGAACCACCAGATTCTCATACTCGGGCGCACATACATCTTGTTCCACGACCTCCACGATACTCGACGACGACTGAACGTCGCCAGCGATCACCGGCGGAAGGGATTGAGACTGCGCGACTTCGGAAATGACTTGCATGGATTCTCCTGATGAAACGATGGCAGAATCCATGCCCCGCTGCGGGATCAAGGATCCCACCCGGGTTGGAAAATGACGAATGACCGTCGTTGGCTAGTTACGCCCAGCTGCGATTTTCGACGTGGAAAGTACTGCTTCCAGTCGAGAAACTGGTGTCATTCTAGAAGAGGTAAGAGTGCTACCGCAACAGGTGAATGAAGAATCTCGTACTTTCGCCGAGGCCCAGCGAAACCGCGCCGCCAATTGCGAGATATGGTCCGAAGGGCATTTCCCTGTTTGTGTTTTTCGTCATCACTCGCACGCCGACCGTGAGCGCAAAAACGACGAGGGCAATGATCAACGTCGGCACCAGCGCACTCAATCCTCCCCACGCGCCGATCGCTGCGAACATCTTGAAGTCCCCGCCGTACATGCCGGATTGCCCAGCGACGATCTGGAAGAGGAAGTTCAACACCCACATTGAGCAATAGCCCGCCGCCGCGCCGAACACGGCCGACGACAATGGCGCGAACATCCCCGACGCATTGAAGATCAGGCCGGCCCAGAGCAACGGGAAGATGAGAATGTCCGGAATGATCTCGTGCTCGAGGTCGATAAGCGCAGCCGAAGCCAGCGCACCGGCGAAGAGGATGAACGCGCCAGCCTGGCTCGTCGTGCCCCACTCCAACTCAGCATAGAAGCCGGCCGCACCCAAGAGCAAACACACCACGCTGCCCGTGATCCACGCGACCTCATTGCTGGCCGGCTTCATGCCGGCGAGCGCGCTCATGAACTCGCCCAGGCCTGCGCCGATCCGGTCCTCGTCGAGGCTGTAGTGTGCTTCGAGAAAGCGCGGCAACCAACCCGCAAGCATCACGCTGCATCCGCCTGTCAGCAGTCCAAGTAGTGTTGCTTCCATGATGGACGACACATCCATTTCAATGCCCTGATTCCGGTACCGAACTCGCCGGGGAAATTTGAATCACGACTCGTTGCTTAACGCCTCGGCCTCGAACACGACCGCATCCCGGCCCTTGCGTTTGGCGCGGTACATCGCTGCATCGGCTCGCTTCAAGGCGGACTCGAGTTTCTCGCCGGGTTCCGCGAACGCAACTCCCACCGATAGCGTTACGCCATACAGCCGCGCTTCTGCGACGGAGATCCGGATCCGCTCTGCCACGACTTGTGCATCCGAGCCAGGCGGCAGCACGAGAGCGAACTCGTCCCCGCCCCATCGGCACGGTATATCCCCCTTGCGGATGCTCCCGGCGATGATGCCGGCCACGCCCCTAAGGACGCTGTCGCCCACATCGTGACCATGCTTGTCATTGACCTGCTTGAAGTGGTCGCAATCGATCAGGAGCAGCGCGTGCTCACCTGCTTCTTCCAGTCGCTTGTACTCCCGCTCGAATGCGGCTCGCTGCATTAGACCGGTAAGTGCGTCGTATCGCGCCGTGCCGTCAAGCGCGTCGACCATGTCGCTCAGGGTGTGCAGGGAGAGCGCATTGCACGTATCTCGGCAGGCGATTTCCTTGACCAGTTCGTGAGCGTGCTCTGCGGCCTCCGCATACGACTTCCCGTGCCTGACAACCCCGTCGATTATTCCGACCGAAAATGCGTCGCCGACGCCGAGCAGCGTCTTCATATCCTGCAGGATCGGCGGCTGGATCTTCACACGCGAGCCATCTGGCCCGTACACCACTGCACCCCGCTCGCCGCGTGTCACGATCAGCCGCACGCCACTCGACTCGGCGATATCCGACGGATCCGCGGCACCCATCTTTTCCATCAGGGCTTCGCACTCCACGCCGTTGGCGAACAGGGCAGTCAGCAGCGGGAGCGCCGGAATCAGGCGCTCGACCTTGTCCTCCGACACGGCCATCGCAAAGACCGGGCAACCCGCCTCGCGCCCCGCATTTGCAATCGCACACATCGTCTCGGAATTCAGGTTCGCTTCCACGATGATGAGGTCAGTGCCGGCCACTGCCTGTGCGATGCGCAGCGGCGAAAACGTGTGCTTGTCCACCCACATCGCGGAGACGGCCGATTCCAGATCACCCTCCGGGGTCAGTTGGGCAGCAAACGCTGCCACACCCATCCCAGCGCATTCGTCCACCATCAGATCGACGCCCATCGACTCGATGTGACTGGCCAACATACGATCGATCGGCGAAGTACCCCATGCAGTCATCAGGCGGACTGGTCGACCCAGCTTGCGCAGGTTGAATGCGACGTTGCAGGCCGTGCCGCCCGCCGCCAGCTGCACCGACCCGATTCGATCCCGATAACCGGTATTTTGCAGCGGGCGGGCGAGGATATCGAGATGCGCCGATCCAGCGACGAGCGTGTGCTTCATCGCGCCACCGCCTTGACGTTTCCGAACGCCGACGTGAACGACTGCTCGACACGCATACCCGCCGTCTCGAGCAACGAGACCAGTTCGTCCTGGCTGTAGAGGCAGACGAGCCCCATAATCGCGTGCTTCTCGACCATCGCGTCCGACAGCAGTTCGTACCGCTGGTCGATGGGCTGCTGCGCACCCGGGTAGTTGGTTCCGAGCTCGCTGTGCAGACCGGATGCGGAAAGATAGAGCCGCCCCCCGGGCTTCAGCGCTTCTTTGAGAGTCCGCACGATGTCGATCGCGACACCGTACGGGACGTAGTGGATCATCCGCTGACACACGATCACGTCGAAGAGCCCAAGCTTCTCAGCGACGTCATACTCCGTGATGTCCTGCTGCACGAACCCACATCGCCGTTCCACGCCGGCCGAACTCGCCGCGGTATGGAACGCCTCCGAGTAGTCGTCGATATCGAGGGCGAGCACGTCGGCACCTACCAGCGCCATACGAATGGCCTGCCCACCCGAGGCGCTCGCCACATCCAGTGCACGAGCCTGATCCTTGATCGACCGCAGGTGATCAAGCGCCATGCCGTCCAGATCGTCAGCACGTTGCGCGGCGATATCCACGCCGTGATTGCTGATCGTCGGATTTCGTTTATCGCCGTAGCCGTTCAGCACGGACATTTACTACCCCCCGCAGCGTTGATTAGATATCCGGCGTTCCGATGTCGTCGATCGTCTTCCGGCTGAACCGATCGACCAGGCGATGCCAGAGACGTCCGATGCGCCTCGACATGTCCGAAACTGCGATCGTCGCAAGGACCGCCAGCAGAAGAAGCCCAAAGCCAACAGCCGTCCATGCGGTCGCGGCACTCGGGAGAAAGTGATATAGCGCACCGAACGTCAGCGCGGCCGCGCCGCTAGACCAGAGCGCGAGCGAAAAGAGCCCGTCGCGTTGCGTCCGAACCATGTCGCGCAACACATCCGGCTCGAACCGCCGGTCGAGCACCGACACCTGATCGGGGAACGATTTGCGGACTTCGTGCGCGAGCAGGTCGGCGCTCGGCCGGAATATCTCCCGCGCCTCAAGATCGGCCTTGATCGTATTGACGGCTTCCCATGCTGCGAAAATCGTCTTGCCCTTGTCCTCGCTGGAAACGTATCGAGGCCAATCCTCACGAACTGTTTCCACGATCACATCCGGAAGATCGCCCTCCCAGTGGAATTCATAGAGCAGTTGGAGCAACACAAGAAACGGAGCGCCGTGGTATCCCCGGTAGCCAACATACTTCAGGCAAAGGGCATGGGCGAGCTCGTGCAGAAAGAAATGGTCGGTCGGGATGGTCCTGCGCGCCGCCGCGCGGATCGATTTCGACCGGCGCCAGTCTCCGATGACGATCTTGCTCAGAAGGGTCACCTTCTTTGCAAGCCGAAGCGTGGGCGCATTGCGGATACCTAGCTCCAGACAGATGTCCTCGTATCGCTCACGTGCTTCGCCGTAAATCTCCGGCTCGATAACGCCGGAAGTCTTTGCGCTCCAGTTCAGCAGCCTGCCGAGCAGCATGTCAGTTCTTGCTCCGGTGGTACGGACGATAGGCCCGCACGAACTCGCTCATCACCGCGAAGCCGTCAGCATCACCGGTGTAATGGACCATGCCGCTACCGACCTCGGTCACCTTCACGATGCCCCCGAAGTCCTCTTCCGTGCACTGATATTCGCGGCCGCGCCGCACATCCTCTTCCTTCATCGTCTCGATCACGGACATCTAGCTCCCCTTAAGAACGTGGGCTCGGCGCCGGCGCAGCGCGCTCGGAGGGCGTTCCGGCACCCTGCTGGTCCGCCATGTCATGAATCTGAGTGGTCACGTTGGCACACAAATCTGGGGTTACATGCTGGCCGTACTGCGAAATCTCCGCGTACTCTGCCGACGAGAGGACGTCTGACGGAATATTGCCGGTCAGCGTGAGACTGAACGCCGTGTCGTCGATTCGCGAATACGAGATCCCCATGTTGAAAGCCGTATTCAGCTTCTGGCTAGCCAGTTGGCTGTTCATGTCGTTGTCGAACAGCGCCGTACCTGCCTTGGCATTTGCCCGGCAGGCTGCAAGGTAGGCGAAATAGAACTGGCGGCGCAGTTGCGCGCTAGCCTGTGGCGGGAGAGACGAGTTGGTCCCGATCTTCGGAATCCCCGACGATTGTTGGGGCTGCGCCGTCGCCTTCGACCCGGCAGCTGCGGCCGACGGAACTCTGCCGGTGGGGAGTGTGACATTGGCACGCACGCCGACATACGTCATCCACGACACCACGAGCACGGCGATCACCAGGAATGCCGTCAGGGGAAGGTTCGTGGGAATCGTGCGGCCAAGTACCTTCCAGCGAATCGGATCGGTGAGCGTGATTTCGTCGTCGAAGTCCATGTCGATATCGAATGAGGTGAGTGCTGCCCGCATGGTCACATTGAGCACCCCACGGATTATCCTGACGGCCGCACTCGCGAACTATCGGGAAACAGAGCCCATCCCTGCCATCTTTCAGCGCTGAAACTGGCAAATATTGCGAATTTTCATCATCGAATTTCCCGTCAGGAATTCCCTGCTATACTTGACTCCGATCTCTGATCCGGTAGCTGGACCGTACCTAGCCCGACATTTTCCCGGCAGTTCACCTGCCATATCGCCGTCCCTGGGGGCATCCTGCCCGCCCCCACAGGCGCGCAGGATGCCTCCAATTTTCTTTGGAGACACCCATGAATCCCCCGCAGTTCATTGCTCGGATGGAGCAGTACTGGGCCGCCTACAAGGCACTCGCGCTCAGACATGCCCGCGAACGGATCGAGCTTGGCCGGCAATACCGTAGTTCCAATACCGATTCCGCTCCGGAACCGCCGCTTCGTCCGCTGGATGAAGTTGCAGCAGAGCTTGCGCAAGGTCCTATCGAAGAATGCGCGAGTTCCCTGATCAATGAGCTCTTCAAGTTCGCCGCATCGACCTTCTCTCCCAATGCTTTCACGCCAGTGGACATCGAGGAAAGGGAGAAGAACTACGAAGTCGGTCACCCCTGCCATCCGCAAACATTCAGTCCGACACGCCTTTGGGCCGAACTGGAAAAGCACTACGGAGACGGGATTGGCCATTTGCTCGCGTACCGCAAGCGCGCCAAGGCAATCGCCAGGACTTTCCGGATATCGGCCGACGAGCCGATGACGATGAAGAACGGGCGACTTGTCCTGACGCAAAGCGCATACGTCGAGAAATTCAGCTCTCGCATCCGGCTGGGATCGTCTCACTGCGAGACCATGCGGCGCGACCTGATCCCGGCATTGATCAGCTTCGCGGCTTGGGCTGGCAAACCGGCGTTGGCCGACGCGCTTGCACCGATCGCGACTCGGTTTTCATACCCTGCCGATGTCGTTTCCCGCGAGTCGTTCCTGATGGGAAACGCGCAAGAAGGTCGCATCAAGCTTGTCACGTACCACACGTCGTTTGAGTGGACGTTCGAGCCTGCTGTTGCTGAACCGCTCACCCTTTTCTTGAGTGAGTTTTTCTTTACGCTGCCAGAGATGGCAGCCTGAGTCTGGGCGGGCCTTTCCCGCCGGACACTTTGAGGTGCCTAGCACCATAACCCTGGGGGAACACATGCGCCCTTGGGGGCCATGTGTTTTTCCACTTTGCTGATGGAGAAAGACATGGAAATTCGTGACCTCGTTGCCGCAACCCAGAAATACTGGGATGACGTCTGCAATGCAATCACGGCGTATGCCGCAGAAAACGCCCGCTTGCGAAAAGCTGAACAGGAACTCTTCGGTTGCGAAAGCTACATGGTCAGCCTGCGTGACTATCCGGACTACAAGCAAGAGGATCATCTCAAGCGCGTGGCTCAGGGGCTGATGAGGCATCTGGTTGAGGTGGCCGTGCGGGAGTTTTCTCCCAGTGCGGCGGCGCCGATCAGGATCGAGGACAAGGAAATCGCCGTAGCTGCAGGTTGCGATGGCAACGATTTCCGAAAGTTCAATGCCCTCACGTTCTGGACGTGCCTGGAGTCACGATTCGGTGGCAACCAAGGCGTCGAGACGGCCTTCAGGCAGGCAGGATCAGAGCTCGTGAAGGTGTTCCGCATCAAACCGGAAGCGGGTATTGCCCGGCGCAAGGGCTGCATCGTGCTCGATTTGGGCGTTTATGCAACGAACTCGAAATGGGACAAACGCTACCGACTACAGTACGGCTGCCAGGAAACCATTGGCCGCACAGTTCGGTCACTGAAGTCGTTTGCATCATGGGCCGAAATGCTGACGCTGCAATTCAGCCTCGACCGTCTGGTACGCGAATTCCAGCTCGGTCAAGGCTACGTCGAGTCGCGTGAGTCGTACACATTCGGAAACCCGGAAGATGGCCAGATCAAGGTCACGACCTTCCATTCCCGGTTCGAGTTCGTGTTCGACGCGAAGGTCTCCGAGAAGCTGCAACTGTTCCTCGGCGAGTATGGCTTCACCGAACTCGCGGAGGCGGCATGAGCTGGGCTGACGGTCTGCTGGAGATTCAGTCGAAGGGTTCGACAACGGCCAAGGCGGGCTCCCTCGCGGGCTTGCATGAAGCACGACAGGCTCACCAGAGTCAGTTCTTCACGACACTGCCGCTGTCGCAATTCTGCTGGCGTCTCGTGGAGCCGCTGATGGAAAGGCTCGCTGCCCGGGACCGTATCCTGGCTGGCGAATCGATCAAGATCAGCGTTCTGGACAACAGCGTGGGCAGTGGCCGGCTTCTGCACTGGGCAACCCCCGATATCCACTCGCTGTACGGAGTGGACGTCGACGAGGGCTGTATCGCCTCGCTCAGTCAGGCTGCGATGAACGCGGGCTTTACCTACGAGTTCATCCATGCCGGCATGGAAGATGTGCGGCCGCGGCATTTCGACTTCTGTCTTGCCAACCCACCGTTTTCCATCAACCTGCAGAGCGCCCTGCTCTCCCCGTACGAATGCACGTCGTACGGGCGGTTCGGGCCGAACACGAGCACACGCAGCGATGCGTATGCCCTGTATCAGGCGCTGGACGCAGCGAAGTGGGTGGTCGCGATTCTGCCGACGACCCTGGCCGACGAGGTGTTCATGACCGCATGCGGGAAGGAATCGCATCCGTTCAAGCGTCTCGTCGCGTTGTACGACATGCCGCTCGACGTTTTCCGGGAGGAAAATGCGACGGTGAGGGTCAGTGTTGCCGTGTTCGATGTCTCACTGCGCAACGAAGCCCCGAGCCGCCAGCGCGTGTACAAGCTGGAGGAACCGGTTGCGACGCCGAACCTGACGATCGCAGCGCGCCGCCAGCCGACGCTCGCTCACCTGTCTGCCGAGGTATCCCAGCCTGCCATCACCCGGCCGGTCACGGGTGACTCAACGGTCCGGGTGTGCCACGACGGACGGTGGATCCGCCTCAAGTTCCAGTGCGGCCTGACGGAAGCAATGGTTCTGAACGCGATCTACCAGGACAGGATCGGGGCGCACCGCCCCCACGCCGAGCACCGCTATCCCAAGGGAGTCGCGTACGTGGGACAAGGGGCACTCGATTTGCAGATCCACCTGGCGCAGCCCGATCCGATGGCCAGCTTCTGGGCCTTCATTTCGGACATCGGCCGCGCCGGCGGAACACCGTATGTCGAGGCCGGCCTGATGGGCTATCTGCGGCGCCAGATCCGGGTTACCGCCCGACAGAAGGCGCCGTTCCGTCACACCGTCCTGATGCCTGGGGCGAGAAGCGGAAAGGGATCGGTCACGGAAGGTACAGCGAAGAAGGATCATCTGATCGATCCGACGCGCTGGGGGTCTCCGGTCATAAAGGCCGGGACTGAGGTCACCTTCACCGAGGTCGAGCACGGCCGCTATCAGTTCGAGCACAACGGGAAGTCCTTCAACCTGCCGTACGAAGACATCCTCGCGCGATTCGAACTGAAGCAGCCGGAAGCCCAGAGCGAGTGGAAAGAGGTCTATTCCGGTCTCGCTATGGAGTTCCCCGGCCTTGCTGCAACTTGGCGCTGCCGGATACAGGAACTCGGCATCGACACGTGGCTGAACCGCGGCTACCAGATCGATGACCTGGTCGAGCTCGCGATCAAGCGTGCCGGTGTTGTGGCGTGGTCGATGGCGCTCGGCAAGGCCCGTGCAGCACTCGCTATCGCCCTGCTTCTTGGCGGCAAGCGTGCGCTGATCGTGCTGAAGTCGGCGCTCGTCGACGAGATGTTGATCGAGATCGGCAAGATCAAGCTCGATCCCGCCGTCTGGCAGGTGATCGAGTCGCCGGAGCAGCTGCAGTCGCTGCGCCCGGTGAACATCATCTCGGTCGATCGTCTGAAGGGGCCACTTACGAGCGCGCATCCTCGCATCACGTACGCAAAGAAGCTGCGGCGCCGGGTCGGCACGATCATTCCCGATGAGGCTCATTTCCTCGGGAATATCGACACGGAGCAGTCGAGCGCAGTCTGGCAGGTATCGGCCAAGCGACGTTTCCCGCTCACGGGAACGCCAGCCGGCAATTACCCGCGGGACTGCCACGGGCTTCTGGCATTCGCCGGAGGCGATGGTACGGCAGCCCAGCCTTACGGGTATCGCCGCTACTATCTCGACCCCGGCCTGCGTCATTCGATGGCGCTGGCCGAGCGTGGTATCGATCGTGTTCTCAACACGTTCTGCGACTTCGTCTGGGTAACCAGGGAATTCGAAGACGAGTTGAAGGGTGCCAAGCGTGAGGTGCCCCGGATCGCCAATCTGGCAGAGTATCGCCAGATGCTCGCTCCGTGGGTCAAGCGCCGCGTGCCCAAAGAACCAGAGGTCGCTTCGTGCGTCACGATTCCCGAGCCGACGCATATCCAGCACCTGATCGAGTTCGACATGAGCCACTTGCTGCACTACCTGGTTGTGTCGGAGGACTTCTCGAGTTGGTACATGGCCGGACTGGATGAAGGCAAGCGGAACAACCTCGTGGCCATCCTCGCGCGCATCAAGGCCGTGGAGATCGCGAACAACTTCCCGCAGCATCCGAAGGCGGCCAAGGTCTATGCTGAGCTGACGCGAAAGCAACGGTTCTGCATCGACAAGCTCGAGGAGTTGGTTCAGGCCGGCCGGCGCCCATTGATGTTCACCGGGTATCCCGGTAATGCGGAGCTGGTTGCCCGGCACCTCGCCAAACGGGATATCGATTCGGTCGTGATCCACGGCGGCAAGACGATCAAACGTCGAAACGCCGAGTTCGAATCGAAGTACCGTCAAGGAGATGTGCCGGTCGCGCTTGTGACGTACGGCAGCATCGGGGAAGGCACCAATATTCCCCAGTGCAGCGATGTCCTGCTGGCAGACAAGAGTTGGTCTGCCCGCAAGGAAAGCCAGGCGATCGCGCGTGCGTTGCGCGGGGAAAACGAGTGGGACGTGCAGGCGCATCACGTCATCACGGAACACTCGATCGACACCTACATGCAGCAGGTAGTCTCGTTCAAGGCCGACAGCTTCAACGCCGGCTTCGATTGGGGCACGCCGACGACCTCCGATGAGGAGTTCCTGCATCTCGACGTCATTTTCCGGCGCTTCTGCCGTGAGTTGTCGGAGCTGATTGGGGTTCACAGCCACGACCTTCGCAAGCATCTCGAAAAGGAGACATCGCATGTCCAGCGTATCGCGGCTTAAGCCGGTCTTGCCCACCGTCTCGGTCGGGTCGGATTCGGTGGTAATCCGGCGTTCGGGGCAGTCCAGCCCAATCATCGCCGGCATTCTCGGGCAGTTCACGGACGACAAGGGAGAGGTCACACGCGTGGTCCTCGATCGCGTCGTTCACCGGCTGATGGAGAGTGAGTTTGAAGGCTGGCGAGTATCTGGTGCAGTGGTAACCGAGCTGCATCGCCAGACAGCCGAAGAAGTAGCGTAGTTGCCGTAAACGAATTAGCCCCGGGATCGACGATCACCGGGGCTAGTTTTTTTGGGGGCATACGAATCTTGCAGCGCTCTCGATCCCCGCGCCGCCGTTGGCGACCGGTACACGCGAGGAGATTCGTATCTTGCGTCAGGCGGTCAGTCGGCCTGGCCGGGGTCCACAGGCTCAGGGTGAAACTGATCTTCGACAAGCGAGACCGCGAATTCGATAAGTTCCTGACGAAACTGCGGAAACGCCTCAAGGTAGCGATACAGATGGGCTCGCGTCGGTAGGCTCGTTTCGGTCGCAAACTGCATAAGGACGACGTCGAGTTGCGGCCTATCGTTGATTGCGCCGCGCCGCGCTGAGACCGGCGCCATGACCGTCTGAAGACGATACGTCCGGCTCTTCCCAATGTGACCCGGGTCCCATGCTGTTCCGGCAAGAAGCGACTGCAGCGCCGCGGCATCGCCATCGAAACACACGGCTACGATGTAGGTCAGGACGCGCGAAACAGTCACACCAGGAATCACACGCAGCTGGTCGACCTGCTCGTCGGTAACCCTACCGAGGGCATTGAGCGGGCGCAGCAGAAATTGGTTCATCGTCATCTCCAGTGTCGGGCACGATTGCCCATACTGAGAAATGGCAACGACATCGAAAAACCGGCAATCTTTTTTCAGATTTTTTTGCGCAATAAAAAACGCCGCGTCCCCGAGGGGAAGCACGGCGTCCTTTTACAACTCGAAACCGACTTTTTGCAACAACCCGCGCTCAATCGCTGCGCAGGTGATGCGAGGGGTAAGAAGCTGGTACACCGACCCGGATTTCGTCCGGACACGGCGAGACATCGGGTCGTATGCAACGATGGTAGTCGTTTGACCACCACTGCCGAACACAACACACCGCCCCACCACATCCATCGGACCGACCGGGATGCCCTTTTGCCGGGCAAGCTGCCAGTACTCGGCGGGTTTTGCCGGAAGACCTGACAGATCCCGCAGATGCTGCTGTGACATGGTACTTCTCCTTCAGAAATGCGAGACACCCCACTCCCGGCAGGAAGTGGTTTCCCGCGTGAGTGGAACAAGTGATCGATTTCTGAGGTGAGAAAGCCCCGAGGGGCTTTCTCCTTCTGCGCGTGGCGAGCAACCAGAAACGGTTACACGTTGGCGAGAATCTTGTTAAGACGTGCCCGGATCCGCGCACGCTGCGTCATCCGAACCTCGAAACGGGCGAGGAAGATAATGCTGGCGACGAGCGGAGCCACGACGAACGTCATCCAGAGGCCGAGGCCCAACATCGTGGAGCCGGCCGCATAGCCGTGGCCCGTGATCGACTCGAGCATAAATGCCTGGAGAGGCAGACGATGCGCGATGACCTGGTCCCGATAGACTTGCAGCGCCGTGAAGCCGCCGTTTTCCAGCAGCATGAACTTCGCGTGCTCTTCATACGCACCCGATCCGAGGATCAGGTAGACGCCGAGCATGAACACGATGCTGAAGACGAGCATGACGTTCCACGAAGCGATTCCGCGAACGAGATCGTTGACACGACGATCGAACGCGGCGGCGAACTTGAACATCGAGGCAGAGATGAGGGTAAGACGAAACATGGTGATACTCCTTTCATGGATGAATGGAATATCACTACCCCTTCCGGGATAGTGATACCCCGGCACGGGAAACGTTCAGACCTTACTCAACACCGCTTCACACCTACGACATACGGCGCAGGTGATGAAGTTCGACACGCCCGTTTCTGACGAGATGACGTTCCGCTGCGAAGTTGAGGTTGTAGTCCCACTTCACATAGGCCGTAGCATCGCTCCAGACGGACATGATCGCCCCTGAGTAATACTGGGGCGGACTCGCTTCAACGTCTTGAGCCGAGATCCGCTGTCCGGCCTTGAAGCCGTTCAACTCCTCGACCTTGACGACAGCCATTTGCTCCACCGATACGACGAGTGGAAACAACTGGTTGTATGCAACAACATCCTCGGGTTCATGCCGGTAATCGCGAAGCAGGTTCGCGAAGTACCGAACACGTGCACCCCTCGGATCAAAATCGGGATGAGAGATGATTTCCCGGAACTCCTTCAAATCGCCGGCTTGTGCAGCGACTTCGACCGGACGCATCCCGAAAGCGTTGACGCCGTTGACGTCGTTTTCCTTCGGAATCCATCCAGTCGTTTCACGATGACCAGCCAGTTGATAGGTGTTCATGATGCTGCTCCTCTATCGAAGTGCACACGGTCCAATGCCTGATGCGAGATGGACCACAGATGCCGAAAAAAACGCCGCTATCCCGAAGGAAAGCGGCGTTCATCACAAGTTGCCGGACGACAAGTTACGGGAATACGACTTCAGCCCGACGACCATCGACCACAGCAACAGCACGACGCCCCGCGAACCGCACTTCGATGCGGGCGAGCACGGTGAACACCATGCACAAGGGCGCAATGACGAAGACCAGCCAGAAGCCGATCCCCTGCCAGACCGCGCTGATCGAGTAGCAGTGCCCCGTTACCGACGCGACAAGGAATTCGCCGAGCGACAACTGGTGCGACTGCACGAGGGCCAGGTAGGCATTGAGAGCCGCGATGCCTCCACTTCGCAGGAGGTGGAGTTGCGCGGACTGCTCATAGGCGCATCCGCCGAACACGATCAAGGCACCGATACCTGCCGGGACCAGAAAGACGTGCAACAGGTTCAGCGATGCCAGCACGTCCAATACGCCCAGGAAGAGGCGATCGAACGCGGCGGCAACACGGAACGCGCGGGACGACGACAGGCTACGGTTGAATTGACGCGACATGGTGACACTCCTTTCAGGTTGATCGGAATGCCACTACCCCTTCCGGGATAGCGACACCCCGGGACGGGAAAACAGAAAAACTTTGTACTTGATGTCAGAGGACGGAAATGGTGACCCACTTACCGTCGATCTTCACATCGGTGAGTACAGAACCGTTGAAACGATAAACACGGCGCGATTCCGTTTTCGAAATCACGTGGGAACTGACAGTCGTGTTGACAGAGGTCAGCATGGTGATGCTCCTTTTCGAGGTGAATGGAACATCCCCATCCCGGCCGGGACAGAGATGCCCCGGTGGGAAGATCAGCGAATAGCGGTAGCGAGGGACGTAACCTTCATCAGAAACCGCTTGAAACTCGGATCCGACCTTGGCAACGGCGTCGTCGACACCCACTTGCCCGTTTCAACCAGATCCAGAAGGCGCTTGCGCGCTTCGTTCACCGGGTCCTGATACAGCGTTTCGACGTTGGTCGACGCAACGACAATCTTCGTTTTGGCGGAGAACGTCGGAGCCGACTTGATGCCGATGGCGTTAAGCCAGGTATGGCGGGGCAGTTTGTGATCCTCGTGGGAATCCACGAAGATCACGGCCGATGCGCCCTTGATCGTGGTCTGGAATACCTGCAGACGACGGACGATGTCCGCGTCGTGCTTCGATACCAGAGTCCAGCTCACAAGGATCTCCGTCGGCTCTTTCGAGCTGACGAAGTTGTGGCTTCCGTAAGGAGAACCACTGGACGTCATCAACCAGACGCGCTTTTCGTTCGATTCGATCGCCTGACGGGCGACAACGGATACGAGACGAGTGCGGAGGAATTTCTGGAACATGTGGTTCTCCAAGGGAATTTGGAGCGACCACGTCTCCCCAGGGGAAAAGTAGCGCCCCATGGGTGACAAAGGAAAGAACACCGAACGGTGTAGAGAACTGATGTCGAACGCGAAAAAGCGTTCAGCTATCGACGGGTGAAGCAGACAGGATTCACGTGCTCCCAAAAAAGGGAAAAACACGCTGCAACTGCCAGGAGGCTAGATACGGCCCAGCTGCCGGACGCCCAGACACAAAGGTCATGGGACATCAGGGAAAAACGATGTTCGTATATTACTCGCACTGATTCCTGTTGGGAAGTGGCGGGTCGCCCACTCTGAGGTGCCTGCCCTGGCGGCCCATTACGAACTGCCTGTGGCGCGCTTGCGCTCCTCGAGTTCCTTCCCGAGCGTGACGAGCGCATCGATGGCGTCCCGGTACAGCCTGTCCCGCCAACCCCGTCGCTCATAGGTGCCGTATCGCTTCACGTGCTGCTCGCCGAGCGTGAAGTTACGCATCCCAACGTCCACGGTGACGCTTCCATGTGGCGCATCGATGACGACCCCGTACGGTGTACCCGTGCGCATTGACCAACCTTTGGGGAGCTTGAGTGTCACACTCATGGATCCAGTCTCCTCGTGCACGAGATTGAACCCACAGGCCTCTCTCCATCAAGAATTCTGTTTATTGTCGGCATTTTTTCTGTTTTGATGGCGTTTAAGCGCCACCGCGCCCCGGCTAATAATTTTTAATAAGGTGCCATTATATGTGGCACACGAAATGTTGAGCCCATATTTTGTCGGATCCGGCCGGGATTCTTGCCGCTTAATCAAATCTTACGGGATATCCCAATTTCCTCTTCGTTTCCAGCGGCGGAAACGAAAAAGGCGGCCACGATGGGCCGCCTCTTTCTCAACTACCGTCATACGCGTTCGACGCGCAGACGACCACTGACCACCACGACCGCCACCGGTTGCCCGGCCGCGAAGTCGCTACCGTCGTCGACGGTCTGAACGACCGTAAGCAAGCGCTTGTCTTGCGTGCGGACGATCAGCTCGACGCCCGGCACCTTGCTGACAACGCTTCCCGCTGCGTAGCCGACGGCGGCGCCGACAGCCCCGCCGATGAGCTTAGCCTGGCTATTGTGATGCCCCATACCGACCAGCGTGCCGATAAGCCCGCCAGCAGTCACGCCCAACTGGCGAGACGAGCCCGAATCGATCATGACCGGGCGAACGTGGAGGACCTGCCCGAGTATGGCCGTACCGCCGCTCCGCAACGCGTCGCCCGAGTTGTATGTCGATGCCGACCTCGAGACGGGTTCCCCGTATTGGGTCAGGGGACCATACGGCTGAGCGCAAGCGCAAAGAGCAAGCAGCATTACCATGGCGAACACTGCACGGCCCATGTTTGCGAACGATTTCATATCAACCTCCAAGGACAAATGACCCACGACCAACAGCACCTAGCCATTGGCAGCATGTCGTTACAAGGAATCACGACGCGAAATGCGTCAACGAATTAGTACCGGCTACCACCGCGAACGCTCCGGCCAACCGCGTTAAGCGCTGTACCGAGGAAACGAAACACGAGGAGAGCGAGCACCACGACGATCAGCAGGACGCCGATCAGCATCAAACCGGAAGAAGCGTAGCCATGCCCGCCCAAACTGCGCATGGCATCGCCGACCAGGTGGTAGATCACCGAGCGGATGACGGCATCGGCCACCATCGAGCCCAAACCGTGGCCACCGTAGAACATATGGGAATGGAACATGTAAGCCTCCAGATTGAAAAAATCGAAGACTTACTCCCTCAAGGGACTAAAGCCCCCGAGGGATGAACCACAGAACGTGCAAGCCGCCGAAGGCAGGACTTGAGAAAAGGCTGGATATGGCCCAGCTACCAGCAAGGTCCGCAGACCTCAAAAAGCGGTTTGATTCTACTCCGACAACTTCCCAATGGGAAGCTTCCGCACACAGACCATTAGGTCAGCGTGAGGTTCTTCAGCGACGGGAGATGCACCACGAGCCACGCGGGGAAGCCCTTGTGGTCGATGTAGAGATAGAGACCGATGAGCAGGCCGATGAAGGCCGCATGCGTCATGTTGCTGACGCGGGCCGCCACGAAATGCAGCACTTCTGCGCCCATCACGAGAGACAGCGAAAAGACCGTCAGCAGCACAAAAATCAGCGTTGACGAACTAAGCACTAACCCATTCATGATTTACCACTCCCCGAGTCCATGCCGGTGATTGTTGGGGGCTCGATCCTGCGTGGCTCTGAAGCCAACTGCTTTTGCTCGTTCAGCAGGCCTCGCGCGGCAGATGATTGCTGATGCCCCGAAAAAATTCTTGATTTTCTACCTCAGGTGGCAAGCCTGAACCGCCCTCTATGCTATACCTTTGTTCACCGAGCTAACAATCCGTCAAATTGTTTCCGTCATGTCCGATAGTCCCACGCTATCACTTGGCCGGAAGCGTAGCTTCATTCCAGCAAAAAACCGCGCGAAACCTCCGCGCGGCTCGTGCCCTCAGGTGATCAAGCGAATGGATGGAACAGCAATCCGATTGCCTGCGCCGCGATCGGCACCCCAGCCACAACAGCCAGGATTACGAACGCCCGCACCGCCTCTTGCTTGGTCTTTCCCTTCTTGATGCCATACCTCGCGATAGCGGCTAGGCATAGCAGTATCACCACGTAGATGCCAAGATTGCTTCCCATCGTGATCTCCCGTAAGACTCGTATGGAAATCCCGTCCAGCCACGCCGGACAGGAGCGCTACTCGCGGCCAGGTTAGCCAGACAGCGAGTCATCTATTGTGGCGCAATTTTCGAGCGCCGGCGGAAACCCGCCGCCTGCTGCCTAACGGATCTGTACCTCGATCCTTTTGAGCACTTCGAGTTGCTGCACCGCCCGCGCGTACCACCAGGCTCGTCTTGATGCATGATGCTCCGCCTGAACCCCGCTGCGCTGCTCCCGCTCGACCCATGAGCGCAGCCCATCCCATGCCGGTGACGACAGGAAGTACTCTTGCCTGACCGCCGGCGAATCGAGCTCGGCTGTCACCGTCGGAATACCGAATTCGTCTGCCAGTTGAGCGGCATCCGCCGCATTGAATCCGGCCAGAAAGATTCCCGGCTCGTTCTCACCACGAAACAGCCACCAGCCTTCTTGCGCGGCGCCCGGATCGTGCGCAGCATCGGCCGTACGCTTCAGCACCGCGAGGTGGAGCGGCACACCTTCGCCGGTCGATCGGCAGCAGATAAACGGCACGCTCGTCGAGGCGACTACTCCTTCAAATCCACGCCCCGCCACGCATGTCTGATGAAACACATCGGACTTCTCCATGCGCGTTTCCTCCCTTGAAAATTCCGACATTTATCCACAGATCCTGTGGGTATCTCTGTGGGTAATACCCCGCGAACCGGCCTATCTAGGCGCCTGTTCTGGGCGTTTGTTACTTTGCTCACTACTGCACCAACCGCGCCAACCCTGTTTCGTCAAATCGTTCTCAACAGGAAGTTCGGCTTACTATGCTTGACCAGTCCGTGCCCGCCCGAACATCAGCGCGAGATTCGTCATGTGGACGCCCTGCGCGAGCTTCCACGTTATTGCGCAACCATCATCCTCCGACCACTCTAGCAACCGGTAATCGCGCAATCCGGTCAGTGCCTTCGACGCGCGCATGATCCGCTCTTCCCGCGAACCGTTCGCGCTCCCGAAGGCGAGATCCCCGACACGGCCCGTCCCTCGGATTTCTCCGTACTCGGCCACGACGTTCAATACTTTCCATTCGTCACTACCTAGCGGCAGACCCGTGCCCTGCCCTGCACGGCGTCCGAAACCCTCTGCCCCGCTGTTCCCTGTCATGCACCTGTCCTGTCAACGATCGATGGTCCACGCCGGCCGATTGCCGCCGCGGGCTTCATGGCTTAGCGCCCTTTTATGACAATCAGAATACGTCCTTGGCCAACCCGTTCTAGCCCTCACAAATTGGGCTATCGATCTCTAAACGGACGATTCCGGAATGATTTCGGCCCGCGTAATCGTTCCCGGCGAGAAGCGGACGGGCCCGGCCTTCACGTCGACCTGCAGCACGCCCTTGTTGCACGCCAGCCAGAGCACACCGTCGACGGTCGCAATGCTGTCACCAGACGCTTTCGACAAGTGCCGGCAGAGATTCATACAAGCCTCGAATCGGACCGCTGCCGGCCGGCGCGGCTTGTCGGGTAACCCCGATAGTCTGCAAAGCCAGATGTCGCTCTTGCACACGTCCTGACCGAAGTTCTTTGCGAGCTGGAATTTCGTGTCGTCCCCAATCCATGGCAGTGCCCCGCACCACTCGACGAGCCGCGCCGGATCGTTCAGCGCGAGGACCGCCTGCAGCGCCTCGAAATCGTTGGCTCGCTCAGCCCACGCCCTTTCGATAGCCGCCGCCTTTCCGCGGAACCCGAACCCCTCCACCACTGGTCGGCCCTCACGAATGGCAGTCCAGACTTTTTGCTCGATCGTACGCGCCGCCTGGGCAGATCGCCCAGCGCACAGCACGATCCAGATAATCTCGGCCGCCATCTTCTCCGGAGAGGTCGGGGGCGATCGCCGGTGTGCGGACCACTCGATCATCCGAGCCGCGTCGGGGTCGTTCGCCAAGAGCCACTCTCGGAGCTCAAGATAGAGCGCCGGCGCAATGCGCCTTTCAGGAGCAGGAATTTCGAAGGGAAGCATGGCTTTTCTCTCCGCATAGCAAATGGGCCGCTCGCGCGGCCCACGGGGGTGACTGACACCTTCCTATCTCGGGGCGCAATGCACGTCCCCTATCGTCCATCCTGCGCCCACAAAGTCCTTCCTTCGCGCGGGCATCAGCTTCACCGTGCACTGCTCGCCCATCGCCATCGCTACTGCCCGAGCATTGCCATCCGGTTCGACCGCCGCCGACATCACGATGATCTCGGAAGGTTTGGGCGAGGTGTCACTACGGAACAGAAACGGCGACGCGGCAAGGTACCCCTGCGTCAGTTCAACCGCGGCGGCCAGCGTTCCTGGATACGCGCTGACCATGATCGCGCTTTTCACCTTTTCCCGCGGATCACGTACGGCCGTCACGAGCGTACCCACGCCCTGTCGCATGACCTGTACGCCGCGCGTTTGCACGTCGATCCAGTTCGAGAAATCGGCCTCGTTTCTCACGACAACCTTCGCGGCTGCGCAGAACACTAACGCGCAGACGATCAGAATCGACCCAATCTGCCATCCCAGGTTACCGCGCGGCGGCCGCTCTCTCATTGTCAACCCTGGTTGTCCGACTTTTTGACGTCGCGCGGGCCGGTTCGATCGATCATCACGTAGCCCGATTTGGACGTGAAGTGCTTCCACGTCCAGCCCACCGGCACCTTGACGATCGCGAGGTAGTGGTCCTCGAGGCCGTTCACCGGGAAATCGATCTTTTGACTCACGATCTTGCCCAGCGTGTCCTGCGTAAGCGGCGCCACGTCGCCTTCGAGCTGATGCGGGCCCGGCTGCGACGAGAACGGGACGATTTCGTAGAAAACGTACTTGCCGTTCTCCTGCGTTACCTTCAGGCGGGCGTAGTACTTCCCGTCGGCGTCCAGCGCCGAGTACGTCCCAACGAGGCTCTCCGGAGCCTGCGAGACCGATTCGTCTTTGTGCGAACACGCCGCGAGAAGCGCGACAACGACCACCATCAGCAAATTCTTCATGCTTGTCCTCTTCTTGTCGAAATGTGGTCATGGCGATGACCATCATCCCCAGTTTACCGAAGAGTGATCTCGCCTCAAGCGGCCTCGGCTACCTCATCGATCGCCTGATCGATCACGCTCACGGGAGGTGACACGCCCAGTTCCGTGTCGAACTGGCGAGCTCTCGCGCGAAGGCTGGGCTCTGCATCCCGATATTCCTGCTCTTCCATGAGGATCGGGTGCCCGGTCTGAGGGTGAATCACGAGCCAGCGGTCGGCAATTGCCGCTCTGGCCGATTTCAGGATCCGGCGGACTGCCGGCGAGCCGATCCGGCGCCGAATATTGACCCAGGGTGACCCGGTCCATTCGGGCGACTGGCAGATCCGGTAAGCGAACTTTGTCGCGACCGAAACGATCGCGGCTGACTCGGGCGCACATCGTGTGATCTCCCACTCTCCCATGTTGAATGCCAGGTTGAGCGAGATCATCCCCGCGAACTTCCACAGTCGTTCGACGTTCTCCTCTGTCAGATCGGTATCGAGGCCACGCCGCGCATGCATGGGACGAACGCCGTTGGACGCGATGGCCTCGGAGTCGGCTGCTATCGCACGGGGCAGTTCGGATTCACTCTTCGAGAAGGAAGCACGCGGAGCGCAGTAGCCCACCACGTCGTAGTACTGGCTGACACGGCCAAGCACCATCGTCGTCACACGCCGGACGTCGACCACGTTGGTACGGTCAGCCATTGCGAGCGCAGCGCGCACCCGCGTGGTATCCAGCCGCGTCATGCGCCCGAAGTGCAGCGCTTTCTCGAGCGTCGGCAACGAAGACATGGGGAGATTGGACGGTTGTTCCCGAACGGGCATTGAGATCCTCGGTACGTGCCGCTATTGGCTCTAAACAATCGCCTTCCATTGGACAGCGATCGCGGAGCGCGAGATAGCGCAAGACGTGGCCTAACCGCGTACTCTTTCGGTCCCGGAGTTATTCCCGCGTACTTGGAGCGAGCGGCACGCCGCATCGAGCGATCGGAAAAGCCCGGTGCTGAACTCATTCAGTTCAAGCACCATGTGCTTCTTCCTGACCTTCAACCCGCCTTCCAATATCCAGCTCTGGCGCGTCGCGCCGGTAACCGTGAAGGCACGCACCTGCGTCGGCACTCCCTCAATTTTCTTGCCAAGATTATCCGTCGGCATGAAGTTGAAGCTCGCTGCGTATAGAACGTCCATGTAGATATGAGAAGTCCAGACTAGACGTGATATCGGCATAGGTCTGGAGAGGTTTAGACAGAAGATTGGTTCGCTCGTAGAATGATTTCCTACAGGAACTTTCAGCGCCATACCGCGTTGTGCGGCCGGCTCACCACTCGGATGAAAAAACGCGGAATCGGCCGGAAACGGACACCACCGACGGCGTCTCGGGCACTCGCCCCGATCATCGGATCCTTTCCTATGTCTCAGGAGCGAATCTCGATCGCTACCGCCTGGCACATTGCACTCGACCAGATCAAGCGGGGTACCGGGCGAAGAAACGAAGTGGAGATCGTCGCGGATGCGCTGAACCTCGCTCTAATCCTCTGCGAACGGGGACATTTCCCGCATCTGATCGAAAATGTGAAAGAGGCTCAGGAGGCTTTTGTGGGCTGGCTGGACAGTGGCCCACGCCGCGGGAACTGGCGCATGAGTGACGAACCTCTCGACGCCTCATGCACAGCAATTGCGGTGCTGGACGCTCAGATCGCAACGGCGCCGACCGAGGACATTCTCCTGTCTCAGCAAGAAATCCAGCGGCGCATCATGCAGGGAGATGTGAACAGCGGACAAGACAACAAAATGCAGCAAGCGGCCTGATCGGCCACTTCGCTAGCTAGGCCAAACTAACTTTCAGTCGGCGTGTCTGCCCGGCACGAATCCCTGAAGCATCGCGTTGGCGAACGCGGCAAATTCAGGATCGGCATGAAGCGTCCGGTAGAGATCCATCAGATTCGGGTGGGACTTATCAAGCATCAGCTGGGCGATCAGCCCCGATGCCCGACGCGTCGCTTCCGCCTCGAGATAGACCGGCACGGCCTTTTGCAGGAGCTTCATCAGACCATCAGGGTCCTCGCGCCACACTTCGACGAAGTTAAGTGCGACCGGCTCACCAACAGTAAAATCGACGCGGTTCCCGTTGCGGAATTGAAGGGCAACGTTCGCGGCCCCCTTTTTCAGTTCAATCAGATCCACCACTGCCTCCATCGTTGTTCGAGACCAGACGCCAGATCCACTTCGACGTCAGCATGACCCACCAGATAGCGCCCACCACGCCGCCACCCGCCGCGGCGAACCAACCAAAGCGATCCACCGGCTGTTGAGCCGCGCATGCCACGACGACCAGGCCAATCGCGCCGCCGCCCCCGAACGCAACGGCCGCAATGGGACCGAGAAGCGGGCTTTCTTCACTCGACATACCCTGCACGATCGCCATGACAAGCAGCATGCAGAATGTAACGACCACCACACTGCCCTCGATCGTGCCAAGCGCGATCCCTAGGATGAACACGCTGACGAGGCAGCATAGCGTGCGCAGACTTTGCGCCGGCGTGCTGAAACACTGCTCGCGGGTCGCCTTCGCGATATTCGATAGCTTGCTCGTAACCATCATTGCTCCACGCCGGGCATTAGGTATTCCCAGGGTTGCGGCCGTAGATCACCCGGAAGACGCAGCGGATGTTCCGGATAGCCGCTTTCAGTCAGCCGCAGCAAATGGAGTGGCAGGCCGAGCCGGAGAATATCCCGGAACCGTGCGTCCATGAGGCGACGCGTCTTTGCCTTCCCTTTTGGCGTACCCCACGCCGCGATCAGCATGCCACCACGGGACAGACAAAATTCTGCGGCGACGCGCAGCGCTTCGTCGGCCATCGGACCGATCGGATCATCCATTGCTGCCAGGTTGTCCGCATCAGTAGCAATGCCAGTCGCCGCGTTCACGAAGATCAGGTCGCTAGCCCCGACGCAGGCCGCGAACGAAATACCGCGGCGCACGGTTGGGTCGTTCGCGACAAACCCGGCCCGGCTGGGGTTGTGGAGGATGAATCCGACCGGGACTCCGAACATGGCGAGTCGACGCCGCAACCAGACCCGATGTTGTGGGTCCGAAAAATGGGCGTTTTCCTCGACCCAATCCGGGATCTCGACTTCCATAGATGGTTTCATGGCCTTGGGAGGTGCGCTGTAGCGGTTCCGATTACCTTCGGTTCCTCACTTCTTGATAGGAAGCATTCTAGCCGATGGCTCCGCTCAGGGGGGCGCCGATGCTGAACATAGGGCATCGTTGCTGCCCCCAAATGTGGGCGTCGATTTCGACGTATAGGTAAGCCGATCCTGCGAGTTCGGCGCGATGCAAGAAAAAATCCCCGGGGGAAAAGGCCGGGGATTGCGTACGACTCTTAATACATCGACGGGCCGATTACTGACCCGCGCCGACTACAGGCGTCGTTTGCGGCACGTAGCCCGGCCCCGTGACGAGCGCGAGGCTTCGCTGGTTCGTCGACACCTTGGCGTCGATGTTCGACACGTAGCCGTTGTAGGCCGTGCAGGCGCCGCCCGACGTGAAGAGGTTGGGCTCACCCGGTGCCAGCGGGAAGCGCGTGAAATACGGCGTGTAGTTGCCGCTCGCGCAGTCCGCGTGACCGTACTCCCACAGCATAAACTGGTGCATGTCCGCATACGGCGGCACGTTCGCGTTCGCCGCTTCCAGCGTAGCCAGCGTGTACGTAGCCGACGTGTTGAACGTGCCACTCTGCCACTGGCCGATGTTAATGGCCGTACCGTTCGGCAGCGTCGTCGATGCTTGGCCGGTCAGTTGACTCTGCGAGAGCACTTGCTCGACCACCGACGACGGCAGATCGTATTTGACACCGTAGGCTTCGACGGCGTTCAAAGCGTCTGCGTAGGCGTTCAGCGTGTCGCCCGACGAGCCCGGCACCAGCGCGAGGTAGTCAACGCCCGCCGTATTCGTGTCCTGCGGGAGAATCGAGTCGCTGAACCCGATCAGCGGCAGCACCATGCCTGCAGCGCTCGTGTAGGCGTGCGCCAGCGTGCCGCCCGTCGAAGCCACCTGCGTCATGCGCTGCGAAGCCACATGGCTGAGCGGCGTGATCACGAAGTTGTCGAAGGCCGTCGTGATGTACGGCGTCACGAGTTCCAGCGAACCGTTCGTCTGAGTCGTCTTGTCGGCCGTCGAGGTGAACGTGCCGCCCGTTGCCACGAAGCGGACATAACTAGCCGTCGCATACGGCGCCTGATTCAGCGTCATGCTGAACGTGCCGTCCGTGCCGGTCGTTGCAGTGCCAATGAGCGCGCCGTTCGAGCCGTCCGCGTTCACCAGATATGCGGCCACGGTCGCGCCGCTCGTCACACCGCTGTTGTACACTTGGCCGGTGACCGTCGTGGTCGACGCGCCGGGCGCTTGCTGATTGGTGTACGGGTTCAACGGAACCTGCGCTGCCGGCGTCGAGCTCGCGCCGCTTGCGGGGGCCGCGCCGCTCGAGCTGCCGCCACCACCGCCGCCACCGCACGCAGCCAGGGCCGCAGAAGCAATCAACGAAGCCAAAATCAGGTTCTTCTTCATGTTCATGTTCTCTCCGGGTTTGAAGTCCAACTGAGTTCAGTATCTCAGGTCAGACCGCGGTTTCTAGCCCCCTTAAACGCGGGCATCGCATGTGAGGACATAGAACTCCAGCGCGGCCTTGTGGCCTAGCTCGTCGGAATCCCTCATCCGAATTTCAACTGGTACCTTATCGGCTGTTTTCCTTGATTCTTTAATTCCTGTCAGGAAAAGGTAAGAGTCCACCCTGGCTCGCGTCGCGACGCCTACCTCGGCCATGTTCTCGGAGCACCCTTCATCTTTTTCGCCTTCAGATCGGCGCGGCCGATCCGGATGCCCTGATAGAGCGCGAAAATGCCCGTGAGGATCGCCCGCATTGGCACGTTGCTGACGTAGGTGTAGTACGCGGACATGGCGAGAAATACGACCAGCCACACCAGCCGGTACTGTTGCCGGTACAAGAAGTAACTCGCTACAAGAGCCAAGCTGGCGATGATCTCGACCCCAATATCCATCCGGGAATAGTGTAGTAACGACATATCCATCTCGTACTCCAACAAATCGGTCTATCTACTGGCCGCCTTTTCGGGCGCCCGATCACTGTTCAAACTGTGGGGAACGCGGATGCAGCAGCCTGCAATCCGTCGGTGACATCTTTGCGCACAACTTGCCCAGATCCACGTGCGTGCCGGCGCGGATCACGCCTTCCTTGCCCTTGAGGCCACGGTAGACCGCGCGGTATTGAAACCAGCCCTCCTGTGCCCGGACGAACCAGACCTGCCCGACATGACCCACCTGATCTGGCCGAATCAAGCCCAAATCAAAGGCCACCGCCGGAGACATCACGCCGTCGGCCTGTTGCTCGAACTGGACCTGGTGAAAGAGCCACATGGCAATTCCCACCCCGATAGCTAACGGAATCAGCCAGCTAACCGCCGTTCTGACGGTACGCTGGGTTCCGCCCTTATCGTTGAGGCTTCCGCCCACCTGCAGCACCGCTTGTTTCTCCATCTGAATTCAGAACTCGAATGGCTTAGCCGATCATGCCGCGATCGGGATAATCGGAAGCACGGCACGGGGCGCACGCTCCGGTTCCACGACGAGGATCTTCCCTTGCGGGAACTCCTGGCGCTGAAGCGCCTTCGGCCACTGTCCGACGTCAACCCCCTTGCCCGTGAACTTGACCCGTTCGCCGGCCCGCGTCGGGAAATGCCCCATCTGCTTCATGAAGAACGGAACGCCAGCCTCGCTCGCCTGCTCCGCCAGAGACTCGGCCCATTCCAGCTTGTATTCGCGGGGCTTACGGCCTTGGCGACTCTCCCCTTCGGTGATGATCCAGTCGAGCATGTCGATTGCCCGCTTGCCCGCGTGCTGCCCGCTTCCAATCTGGAAGGACAGGTCGAGAGCTCCGAGGCCCGGTCCGTGACTGATCCCCTTGACAACCGTTTCCAGATCGGCAAGTTTCGGGACGTCACGCTCGGCCTCCTCTTGGTTCACAACCGTCGAGATGATCCAGACGTTCGGATAGCCCGTGCCCCAATCCGGCGGCAGCATGCGCTTTGCATTCCCGATCCGCTTCGTTACCAGCAACCACGTCAGATTCGGCGTGCGTGCGAACAGGCTCCACGCATCGGCTCGCCACTCGTCCGGCACTTCGTTGTCGAACATGTCCGCCTGCGTGTTCCAGAACACCGGCCAGAAGCTACCCGCGGCGGCCGCCTGCCGGTTCCATGAGTCCGCCTTCTTCCAGTTCGACAACGCCGTGCGGTGCCGTGGTGCGCCTGGCCCCCAGTGTTTCCCGCCATGAAACCGGAGATCGCCGGCCATTGCGTAGCACGCATCGCAGCCCGGACTGATCTGCGTGCAGCCGATCCAGCCATTCAAGCTGGATTTCACATAGGAAATGCCCGTTTCGATTGCCATGCCCGCCTCGCCTATCTTTTCGCGCCCGCGCGCCTAATCGACGCGCTCCTTCGCTGACCCGAAGTTGAACAGAACCCCGGCGGGCCAGAAAGCTGAATAGAATCCGCATTCAGGGGGTGTTTCCGCCGGCACGTCTACTGTTGAGAACCGCTACATCAGGCACTCCTCCGGGGATTCAATGATCCGGGCATCCGCCAGCATCATCTTGAGGTTCCCAGCCAGCGGCGAGATGTCGAGCCATAGCCGGGCCCGTGTCATCGCTACGTACAGCAAGCGCGTCTCTTCTTCTGTCAGCTCGATCCGGTTGGTTTCCTTGTCAACGTAGAATTTGAAATCCCCTTCAACGCGGACGGAATCGAACTCCAGCCCCTTCGCCTTGTGCGCCGTGCTGATCGTGATGTCCGCATGCCGATCCGGCACGGACGCTCGAACCATCTCCTCGAGCAGATCCGGGCCGTGGTCGTCGATCAGTTTCACGTAGGGAGCGATCTCCCGGCCCGCGAAGCTCTCGGCGTAGTCCTGGACCTCCATCCAGTCGCGGAACAACGCCAGCGACTTCGGCGAATCCGGCGACACGCCGCACATGAGCTGACGCGCCGCCTCACAGAAACTCCGGATCTCGGAGATGTTGGCCCGTAGCGCGACCCGCCGCCCCGCGCGCAGTTCGTCGGCCATCTGTGCGACGGCTGTTGCATTCGTGCGGCATAGGACGGCTTTCACGGGGATATCGAGGTCGGGCGTCTCGTCGATCACGACCGAGTGGATCGAATCCTGCCCTCGGATCGGCGTCGTCTCGCCCAGCTTTCTAAGCACCAAGGACGACACGTCGGCAATGCTCTTTCCGAACCGGAAAGATTCGGTGAGCCACGTCTCCGGCGCTTCGACACGCTGCATCGCGTCGACGCTGCCTCGAAACTCCATGATCTGCTGGTGCGGATCTCCGGCATAGATGACCTGCGCGTGGTACTGGCCTCCGAGAATCGACAACATCACGTCATCGCTGTCCTGAGCCTCGTCGAGCAGGATGTATCGTGCTTCGATCTCCGGTTCGGACAATTGCCAGATCTTGAGATATACGTCGTGATTGATCCGATAGGGGCTCGTCGGGCTCTGGAACTCGGCCCACAGCGCCTGCACGTACGGCATCAATTCGTGCTGCACCTGCTCCATCGCCTCCGGCACGATCACCGGATTCCAGTCCAGATGTCGCTGGGATGGGGCGAGATCAGCAGACTTGCAAAATCGGGCTACCGCATCGTTCACCATCTGCGCGAGGTGATATCCGGTCAACTCGACCAAGCGCCCCATGATGTTCGGCACGACAATCGGCTTGAAACCCATCCGGACGCCGAGCAGCTCGATCGTTTCGGTCGTGTTGTTGATCTTGCCCGTGATGCTCGGCGGCAGGCTCCGGTATGCGAGTGCATGGAATGTGCTGCACGTTACGGACTTGGGCAGCTTTTGCCGGGCCTCCGCGGCGTTCTCCCGACCGAATACCAGGTAGACGCCACGGGCCTTGCCCTTGGTCGTCGCGATCATGTTCAGCAAGGACGTCTTGCCCGACCCCGCCCGGGCAATGACCTTGAATGATGCGCCAGTCATGGAGAGGTCAATGGCCGCACCCTGTTCCAAAGTAGGCTTGAGTTTCATCATGCCGGTTCGGGCACGTGATTGCGGAGAAACGACTTGAACGCTTTGGCATCCATCGGCTTGCCGAGCAGGTATCCCTGAACCTGGTCGCACCGGAGCTCGCGAAGCTTTTCCAACTGGCTTCGCGTCTCGACACCCTCGGCCACAACCTGCATTTTTAGCGTGTGGGCCAGCCCGATGATGGCAGAGACAATCGCGTATCCCTCGTCGCCGTGATCGTCCAACCCGCGTGTGAAAAAGCGGTCTATTTTCAGCTGCCGCGCACGGAATCGCTGCAAGTACGCGAGGCTCGAATAGCCGGTACCGAAATCGTCGATGGCAATATCGAACCCAGCCGCCTGAAACTCCCGAATGCTTGCCGAAGTTTCCTCTGCGACCTCCATCGCCACCGTTTCTGTGATCTCGAACATGAGCCTGTTCGCGTCAAGCCCATGGTTCTCCACGATGCTCTTGACCGCCTGGACCAGCCCCTGCTGCTTTAGTTGCTGGGGCGACAGGTTCACCGCAAGGCGAACCGGCGGTAAGCCTTCCCGGTCCCATTCCCGGATTTGAATGCAGGCCTGCTCGACGACCCAGTTCCCGATCTGGTTGATGAGGCCCACGCTCTCCGCAACCGGAATGAATTCAAGCGGAGGAACAACACCGAGGTCTTGATGCGTCCACCGGATCAGCGCTTCAGCGCCCTCGATGGACCGACCGTCGCCTCCGAACTTCGGCTGGAAATGCAGCCGGAATCCGTCACTCTCAAGAGCGTCCTGAAGCGCATGTTGGATCTGCAAGCGGCGAAGGGGGCTCGCCTGCATGTCCTGGCTATAGATCCGATAAGCGTTGCCGCCCGCCGATTTCGCAGCGGACATCGCCCGACCTGCATTCTTGAGCAGGACATCGGCCGTATCGCCGTCCATCGGCCCAACCGCGACCCCGATCGATAACGTGACCCGGAGGACGTCGCCCGTATCGAGGTGAATTCCCTGTCGAGCATGCGCCACGAGCTTCCGCGCGAATTCGAAAACGTGTTCCGAAGTTGAGTCCGGCACTGCAATCGCGAACTCGTCGCCCCCGATTCTGCCGACCGCACAGCCTGGGGGCGCTACGGTGATCAGCCTGGCGCCAAGTTCACGAAGTAGGCTGTCGCCCAGCGCGAACCCGTACGATTCGTTGAACACCTTGAACGAGTCGATGTTGATGTAGAGCACATGCAGATTGGAATCCTTGACACGCGCTTTGTCGATCTCGCTCTGCACCCTGCGGTATATGTTTCCCCGGTTCGGCAGAGACGTCAGATCGTCGAATAACGCGAGAATTCTCAGCCGCCGGCGGGCTTCGTCCAGTGAGGACGTCAGGTTCATGCGTTCGCGCTCATGCCGGAACTCGAGGATCGAAAGCGCCAACGTGAGGAAGACAACAAAGATGGAGATAATGATGACGGCATATCCGCTGCGATCCGGTTGGAAAGCGTGAATCGCACGAGAGGCAGCGTTCGGCGAGACCTTGACGGCGCATAGCGCGATGTAGTGACTGCCACCGATTGCGGTGCCGATCAGAATGCTGGCAATGGCGCGGCGGACTATCGACAGGTGGGGCCCCGCTCCTACCAGCCGAATACGGGCCGATAGTGCTGCTGTCGTGGCAGCGATGGCCACAATGACCGCACAGACAAACACCACCTTGGAAAATTCGACGTGCGGCTCGATCCTTAGCGACTGAACTCCAAGAAAGCTGACCACGGAAATCCCGAGGCCTGTCGCAAGCCCGGTCATAGTGATCAGGCGCCGGGTCTGATACGGCCGGGTTGATACCTCGAGCGTCAAACCTGCGATCCCCAACGCTACGAGGAACGACTGGGCGGTTATCCACTCGCTATAACCGACTGGAAACGGAAGCGAGTACGCTAGCATGCCGATGAACTGCGACGCCCAAAGTCCTGTCGCGAACGCAAATGTGCCGACAGCCAGCCATCGAATCCTGGTGGCGCGGTCTCGCGCCGCCCGGATTCGGCCGCTAATGTCCAGTGCCGTGTAGGACGAGAAGGCGGCAACGACCATCGACATCGCGACGAGGAGGGCATTTTGCGTACCGATCACCATCAGTCCTTATGCGGCATATCGAACCTCTTCCAAAGCGGGACTCATCTGGAAGCCTTCGAACTGCTCGAAGTGCGTTGCGGAACCACGGATGTACTGCAACATCTTTTCGGCCATTGCCCAACGCCGGCCCAAGCGTTCGGCCGCCAGCGCTGTCTTCCCAGTTCCGCCGAACGTATCGACCACGAGATCGCCGGGTTCCGTCAGGAAGCGGATAAAGAAGTCGGGCACGCGGGTCGGCATCATCGCCCCATGCAACGGGAGTCCGAGCTCGTTCGCTCGCCGGCGATATGCGCGCGTGTCCGCGCAGCCGGTACCGATCTCAATGACGTTGGTCGGCAGGCGCCCTTCGGTTAGCGTGCCGTACTGCCCGGGCCGATGAACCTGCGAGCCGTCTCCATACGACGCCGAGTGCTGGATGCCGCCGCTCGTCATCAGCTTGATGTGCCGGTCTGTGTGCGGCAGCAACACGCGCCGATTGTTCGATCGGACCTTCTCCGGGTCGTTGCAAAACCAGTAGCAGAACTCGTAACCGGTTCGAAGCTGGATCGGATGTTTGCACGCCCACTGTGTGGGACCCGGTGCCTTCCCAGACTTCCAGATCACGCGATCCATGAGAACAAGACCGAGACGATCTTCGAGCGCGCAAACGAGGCGTTCGAGATACGTCGAGCGTGCAGGCTTGCCTTGCACGAACGAGTCGTTCGACAGATTGATGACCAGTGAAGCACCCGCCGCCATATGCAGCATGAGGGGGCCGAGCGCGGAGCAGATGAAGTCGATGTATTCCTGCAGTGTCGCCGGATTCCCGTATGCTCGTGGCTTGGCCAGAAGAAACGGCGGCGACGTGAAAATCAGGTGGATCGGCTCGTCGAGCCCGGCAAACGCATCCCGGCAATCACCGAAGATCGCGACGCCCAGTTTGGTCGAAAACGCGATGAGACGAACCGCACGTCCAGCCTCGTCCATCTTGCGACCGGCCGACGCGGTCAGTTGCCAGATGCCGCGCTTGCCTGCGACCCGCTCGATGACTCCCATGCGCTTGAGGTCCTGCTGTCGCCAGCGCAGCACATGCGCGAGCGTCAGATACTCCTTGCCGTCCCGGCCGATTACCCCCTTCTTCTGGAGCTCGCCAGGGTCGATGTTCGCGCGCTCGGCCACCGCCTGGTAGAACTCGGCGTTCGTCAGCCGTCCGTTGGGGGCGTCGGCGTAAGCACTCGCGGCGTGAGAGAAGAGGTCCAGTTGCATCGCTTGAAATCACTCGAGGGAAAGACGCACGTCTTGGCGTCGACAACCTCAGCATGCCCGGGTCATGGCGTATTTCTAGGTCTTCTGATAACGGGGCGCTTTACCCCGCAACACGCCGATTGGGCCAGAAATTCCTATCTGGAACCACTTCGAAATAGTGCGTATTCGCCGGTCCTTTCCCTCGTAAAGAGAAGATCCAGCGAAACGGAAATTGGGGTTTGATTGTTTCCCGGCGCGAAGCAATGAGGGTGTCTGCCCCGCGTCAGTTTCGCGTGACGACGCCGGCGGCAGGGTTCTGATTGAGTGCGACGTTCGCCGCAATGAGGATGCGCCGCGCCATGTCAGGATTTACGCGACCCGCACCCAGTTCGGCAATCAACGCCTGCATCATGGCCACCATCTGTGCCTCGCTCGGGCGAATCGCATCCGCCGCGCGCAGCACATCACCGTTGACGTCCACGACAGGAAGCAGCGCGAGCCGTTGGTACTTGAGTACTTCCGCACTTCGGTCGCCCGTCGGATCGAGCTTGACGGTTACCTCTCCGTCTTCGGCAACGGTTAGCACGGTACCGAGTCGACCACGCGAAGCGTTCAACGCAGATCGCGGCCTGAAAGTCATGTCCATCCTGACGCGCACACGGCAGCCGGCATCGAGCGTAATGGCCTCCGACAACAAATCGGGAACCAGCACTCGCTCGATGGCCGCGACCGAGGCAGCGTGCTCCGGGGCGCCGCCGCGCCGCATCCGCTTCCGGTTGCTCGAGCTGACCTCTTCGTAGAGATTGAGCAACGCCGCAGTCAGCGCATCATATGGGCTGACGTGCGAGGGCTGTGCTGCTGCCTCCGAGCGGGACACGCGGGCCGGGGGCTTTTCGCGACCGGCCAGGACCGGCCCGCACGAGGCGCTGCCCGCCGCGGCGTCCTTGTCGCTCAGTTCAAACAGCACCGTCACCATCCTCCGAAGTCTCCTCGCCGCCCGCATCCGTGTGCTGCACGTCATCGACCTCACCTGGCCGGAGAATCGCAGGCTTGCCATGACGGTTTTTTGCGATCGCGCTTTTGAACAGCAAGGCCGCCTCGGCCAGCATCACCGCTGACTGGCTTTCATTGTGCTGTACGACGGCATCGATGATACGCGATGCGTCGCACAATCCGTCGATTCGCGCTCGCATTCGAAGATGAGCCTCCTCCTCCAGCAGGTCGAGGAAGGTACGGAACATCTCGACGTCCTGCTCCTGCACTTCGAGACCTTCGTCTGGCGCAACCTTGTCAAGCGTCTTGCGAATCACACGCGCCAGGAGAACGTCACTGTACGAAGCCGCGTCGGTTCCATGCGTCGCAAACTCGCGCGGTGTCCACTCGTAATCGCACACGCGGCAACGGTGCGTCTTGTGCGGGCCCGGCTCACAACCCGGCGAATCGACGTGCCACGCCATGCACGCTGGGCATCGCAGCGACATGACGACCGTGGTCTGCGAGCTTTCGCTCTCATCGACGGCACGCAGCACGTCGTGCTTCAGCTTGGGCGGTACGTTGACGCGGCGATCACCGACTTCGACCGAGATCCGGTATTCATCGACCCGCCGAATCACTCCACGCGTGCCGGCTTCGACGCCACTGAAATATGCCCTGAACTCGACGCGCATGCCCTTCCGGAACGCATCGTCGCCTTGGCCCGGCTCGCTCTCGGGACGGCGCCGCCCTTTCAGATGATTTCTATCGCTCACTGGCTTCTCCCGATTCTTTACGATTGTTGGCGGTGATCCTAGCCAGCAACCGTTTGTCGTATTCCTTTTGGTCGATGGGCCGCAATCCCATCAGCAAACCAGGGTCTATCGCATCCTTGCAGATGCATAGCATGCACACTTCGTCTCCAACCCCCTCGTAAGCTGCAGCACCATACGTGACCGTCCCGCACTTGCAGCACGGCACCAGCCGCACTGACGAGCAAATAGCATCGAAATCGTCAACTGTCGCATCACCAAGCCTCACGGACGAGCGGAACACCTTCATCTCGCCAAGGTCGAGTGTGACCGCAACATGAAGCGGCCAACCCAGGGCCGCCCATGTCGGCGTATGCACGCGAGCCGTCAATGTTCGATCCTCAATCTTGAAGACCTTTTTATGCGCCGAGGAGATCGGCTGACGCCGTGTAGCACCCTGCTCTCGGCTACTGTCTGCGGCTGGCCTGACAGGGTGCTGGCGTTCGGGGGCAAACTGAATGTCCATGCGTCGATTCTGAAGCGGCCGTGCGTGAAAACAAGGGCTTCCAGACAGTTTTGGATGCCGCCATCCTCAAAAAAAAGGCCCGCCGTCCCATACGAAGGGATGGCGGGCGTGACTCGCAAACTGACTTGACTGAACTCGTGAGCCACCACGCGAAAGCGTGGCGCTTCGTCGGCGGTTAGCCGAACAACCAGATTTCGGACTGGCGCCGGCCGATTTCCTTCAACTGCTGGATGAACTCGGACTCCATTTCCGTTTGTGTCTGGATGATGCCCTGCAACCGCGTGAGCAGCTCGGACACGACGCCACCTACGTGCGTACTGACAGGGAGATCAGCGACTTCGGGATCCAGATCCTTCCAGGTCGCCATATCTACACGATCGCGCACCAGCGGCTCGGATGACGCACCGCAAGGCCGTGACTGATCACCACTCGAATACAGTCCGCCGGTATCGGCAAACTCATTCGCAGGACGATCGGATTCCGCATTGGATTCGCCCGATCCTTCAACCTGGAAACCCTTGGCTTGGAGAGCTTGCTTGTGCCCAGCAACCTCGTCACCGGTCGGATAGTTCCATCGAAGCTGATGGCGAACACAACTCGCCAGTAGCGATCGCACCGAATCGGGAACCTCTGTCAACTCGGGATTGGATTGCTTGAGCACCGCCGCGGCGGCCTGCAGACTTGTTTCGACAACCGAATCGACGCGAGCAGCCTCGACACAAGAGGGAGCCTTGTCGATGCACTCGTTTTGAGGATAGTCACCAACGTTGCCGGTCAGCCAGAGATACATGGCGCCCTCGTCCTCCCCGGACAAAAGCGAATCGCCTGTGGTGACTTCGGGAAAGCCGAGCATGACTTGCTGCCAAAACGCACCAGCAGCCTGTTCTGCAACCGCGCGGAATGCGGCAGTAACGTCCGTTCCGAAGCCGTTCTTCACGTGGGTCATTTTCTTGCTCCTAAGGTGTCGTGGAGCAAGAGCCCATGCCGGGCTGCGAGCCCCACATGGGTTGAATTGAAAGTTACCGGCAAGCGGTAAAGTAGACAGTGCCCTCCGCAGAGGCCACATAGGCTGGATTCGGTCCAGCTACCGTTGGATCAGCAGTCACTATAGCACGAGTTAAATTCCTGACAGGAAGTATACTGACAGACTCGCTTTTGATCCTTGGGGCGGCGCTGAAGGGTCCGGTTGACAAGGCTTCAGCGCCTTTCTCATGCGTCCGGCCACCCGACTCGGGCCGTCCGCTCGACCTGCTGTCGGAGCACCACGCTCGTGCAGTTCAGCGCCACGGGTGCGCGTTTTCCCACATGTATTCAAAGTCGGATTCGTAATACGCAGCGACCTCTCGGTTGTGCCAGTCTGCGCGTGCGTTCTCGTGGCTGTACTTCTCGGCGCGGACCGTATAATTCAGCGAGCCCGTTTCCGCGGTGTCGCGGTCGGCGATCGTGTACTTGTCGTGCATGAGCGGCGCGTCGTCGACATAGCGCACTTTCGCGCCGGCCTGCGCCAACGGACCGGCTATCGACTTCGGATTGTTGAGGTTTTCCTTCGCGTCGACCACGATGCGCACGTTCACACCGCGCCGAATCGCCGCAAGCACCGCGTTCTCGTAGCGCTTGTTCGTGAACTCGTAGGCCGCGACATCCAGAGTGCTGGTGGAACTGTTGATCACGTCGATCACGACGTCCATTGCACCGCGGTTCGGCGAGAAGCCGAGCTCTACCGTACCGGCCGCCTGGTACATCACGGCGCGATGATGGGGCGCATTGCGCGCCGCCTGGTCCTCGTTCCCGTTATCGTCGCCACTACGGCCGTAGCCGGTCTTGCGGACGCCGCCGTGCTCATGCGAATACGGCCTCCTGTATTCGTGGCCATCGTTCGGGCCGAACTTACTGGCCGCCTGCGAAGACGTGTCGGAGTGGTGCCAGACGCCAATGTCCTCGAGCGCCGAGTCGAGCAGGCCAGCGTGGGCAAACATCGGCGCGGTAGCCACGGCGAGATAGACGAGCACTTTTTTCATGGATGGTCCTTTGGGTTTCCCCCGGTTGATGCGTGAATCGTACTGCCCGACCAATCTGATTCTAGGGGGCGTGTCGCGCCTTCTATGTACTTCCTATCCGGAAACGATTTTCGCACGGCAGCCACTACTCGTTGGCTCCTTCATCAATCCTCCCGGGAAAATTCGATGTTTGTGCACAACGTCCCGTTCGAAATAAGTGACTGTAGAGGTGGATTGCGATTTCTCCGGCGCTAGAATCAATTCGCGCGGGCATTTCGCCCGACCGCATCTCAACGACAGGAGAACCCTCCAGAATGGCAACCGCAAAAAAAGTCGCGAAGAAGACATCCGTGGCAACCAACGGGGCGAAGCCCGCCGCGAAACCGGCCGGCCCGGTGAAGGAAAAGTTCACGAAGGCATCGCTCGCAGCGTACGTCGCACAACAGGCCGGAGTCGAGCCGAAGGTCGCGAAAGTGACACTCGCGGCGCTTGAGGCGACCATCCTCGGCACCGTGCACAAGAAGGGCGCCGGCGAATTCACCTTGTCCGGTCTGTTGAAGATTACGGTCCAGCAGGTTCCGGCGAAAAAGAAACGTTTCGGCAAGGATCCGTTCACGGGTGAAGAACGCTGGTTCCCGGCCAAGCCAGCGACCGTGCGGATCAAGGCTCGCGCGCTCAAGAAGCTGAAGGACGCGGCCGCCTGACCGCTTCTCCGTCGCAAAAAAAAGCCCGCCGCATCCGAATCGGATGGGCGGGCTTCGATCGATCAGGCAGCTTCGCCGAACAGGTTCATCTGGAGATCCCAGATATCGTTCTTCTCGTCGTTCAGCAGCGCATCGTGCTCCTTGTCGCTGATCGCGTTCCGGATGAGGTGATCATCCAGTTCGCGAGGCGTCAGGTTCAGCCGCTCTGCCAAGCGGGCGAAGTACTGCCCACGCTTGGCCATCTCCTGATAGCGTTGAGCCATTCCAGCCGGCAGCTTGAGAATCCCTTCATTCAGCCAGAAGCGGGCTGAATACATTGCAGGGTACACCTGGCTCTCCAGCATGAAACGGGTATCAAACGTACAGGTCACAAACGCACAAGCCTCTTCCGCGTCGACCTCCATCTGATCGCATTCCTCGAAATACGCGACGCGCTCACCATTGGTGGTCACGGCGTACGAGGAAACACGGTCGGGATGGAGATAGCGATTCCACTGCTCGGCCAGGTAGTCCCGAAGACCGTCTACCGGCGCCTCAGCATCGTACTTCCCCACCCGGTACCATCCGTGAAGCGGGATTGGTACCTTGTGCTTCGTTTCGACGACCGGGACATAATAGCGACGCCCGAGCGTGTACACGTCGTGCCAGACAGAGAGGGCCGGAAATGCATGCGGCGCGTAGTGATGCATCGACAGGAAGAAGTCGACCGCCACGATCTGCTGCGGCGTCACGAACTGGAACTGCACCTCGCACAGCTCACGATTGCTTTCAGTATCTTCGATTACGCCTTCGGCAAGATTGGCCTGATGCTGCTCGGCACGTTCCTGTTCCAGCACATCGAGCGTCAATAGATACTTCAGCAAATCTACTCGGTGCTGGTACGAATACACGTCGGGTTGCACCCTCGTATAGCCGGCCGCACTGATCTTGCGACCAACCAGTTCGCGCTTCGACATGTCCCATTGCGTTGCAAGCAGATAGTTCCGGAACCGATTGAGCCCAGCCAGATGCGCGTGCTCGGTTTCCTGGATCATCGACTCCATCGACTTGTCCCGCTCGCCTGTCACGCAACAGAACGCACAGCCGAATCGACTGCCGCACGCCGACTTGTTTCCCCCATCGCCGATCGTCACGCCACAGGTACCTTCGTTACCGGCCCGGTAGAGATCGATCATGCGCTGAATCGTGCGAATCGACAGTGGCGAGGCAAACGGAATGAAACGCACATCCGAAAACATCGACACCATGTCCCACACGTCTGAGAGATCCCAGTCGGCGATGCACGAGAGAGTCAGGTAACCATCCTTATGCCGCGTTGCTTCCAGATGGGATTCCTGACGCTGAGACATCAGCGCCGATCGAACAGGGCTCTCGGAAAAGCGCGTACCCAACAGCACAATGGTTTCGCGGTATCCGAATCCAGCGGCTTCGCGCTCAAGCAATGCACGAAGACGACCGAGTGGGACCAATTTCCAATCGGAGGCGCACGCGCGTGCAGTCTTGCTTTCTCCGCTCGCCTTGTCCTTCTTTATGCCATTCTCCGGTGTGCGGATCAGCGTTCCCCGACCGATGTGAGAAACGACGAACTGCGCGCTGAGCGAAGGTTTTGCGACATGAACCTCTACGTCCAGCTCGTGGTCCTCGCAGAACGCACTCATTTCTTCGAGTGCGATGTGAAGGTGGTTGGACAGCGACGGGTTCTCGATCTGCGTATCCGACGTCGCGATGTAGTGCCGGGCTTGCGGAACGCCGGCCATCTTCGAACGGCGCACAGCCTCAATCATAAGCAGTGCGACGCAAGTCGAGTCCTTCCCACCGCTATAACCGCACTGCAATACGTGACCTGCTGCGATCTTCTGCATTAGGATCGCGATGACGATTTCCATCTTCGCGAGTATTTCGTCAAACATGGTGTTCTCCGGTAGATGCGAGAGAACACTCCCCTGCGGAAGTGTTTCCCGCAGGGATAGATGAATGATCGAGGCCGTGAAACCGGTGACCTTCGATGTCTGGTTGCAGCGATCAGAAACCTTCTGCCGCCCCCAGATTCCAGTAGCTACTTGCGAACGACATCGCCGTATCCTCCACCGCCGAACGCTCGCGACCGAGCGGCTCGCCGGCGGACCGGAAATAGAAGTCCAGCAACTCGCGCAAACGTGCCTTCGTGCGTGCGCCCGACAGCGCGAACGCCTCGAGAGCGCAACGGATGTACAGCGGGAACGTCGTTTGAGAAACAGTCATGCTAATGCTCCTGAGAGATGCGAGGAGCAATCCCCTCGCGGAGACTGCAACCCGCGTGGGTAAAAACGGTTACTTGTCGATGCCGAACGCTGATGCGTCCTTCTCCCGCATGGGATGCACGTAGAAGTAACCAACTGGGGAAAATCTGGCTGCCAGCGGCAACCGGTCAGAACGACCAACGATGACGGCCATGATCCGGGCGGATCGGCCATTGGCTAGGTGACGGTCTAGCTACCGGATCAAGGATCAGGTCATAGTGTACCGCAGATTTCCAGCTAGGAAGCAACCGGTATTGTCAAGCTCACGCGCGTCCCGGTTGGGCTTTGGACAGGATTTCGTTCATCCGTGCCCCCATCACCTCGGCTAGCACCTCGGCATCGCTGGCAGCATCCAGCGGGTCGCGTTCGAGCAGCGCCCGGAGCGCGCTCTTCAGCCAGTACGACGTGCTGGGTGAGTCGAGAAGCTGCTGGATTTTCTCGGCAGTATTCATGATGGGCGATGGATTGGATTGAGGGGTGATACCTGGGCGCTATACAGCGGCGCCCAGGCATCTGACCGACTCAAGCCGGTCGAAATTACTCTACGTTACTTCGTTGCGCGTATCGCGCGATCATGTGTCGGGCCCGGCCCGGCGTGAAGTCACCCGACCACTCCAGGCCGGATTCCCGGACTTTGTCTCTAACGCGTTTCTTGAACGACTCACCGCGCTCCTGGACATGCATCGCGCAATGCTCGTCTTCAACCGCAAGGGCGAAAGCAAGATCGCGGACAGCGCGGTCCAGCAGAAACTTCAGCTTGCGCTGATTGTCGAACCGCTTGCCGATCACAGCCGCGGCCACCGCAGCGATCACAGCCGATGTCAGGGTGAAAAACCCCCCGATGATCGCAGCCTGAACCGCCGCATCTTGCAACTGAACATGCATTTTGCTACTCCTCGTCGAAATGAGGAGAAGCGCACTCCCGAAGGGAATACGCCCCTCCGGGTAAAAGAACTGACGTCTCGTGCCAACGGCGTCACACTACGGATCGCGGAATCAGGTGCCCTACTGACGGTTGGTGTTGTAGTGTGCTTCACGCATCGCGCGCTGCTCACGCTCCTTCTTTGCCATGTGGCGACCGACCGCGCAACCTGCCATCGCACCGAGAATCGCGTGGTGACCGGCGACGTGGCCAACCACCGCGCCAGCGACCGCGCCCTTCATGCAGCCTTCGGCATGTACGACCGTCATGGGCACGCTCAGAGCGAACGCGATTGCCAGAGCCTTCCCGAACTTTGCTTGCTTCATCACTTTCCTCTCAAAGAAAAAGTTGCTCACATGGCTTGCGAACGCGTTCGACTCTACTCATGTCGAGCGCTCCCGCAAGCCCCTGCGTTTCGTGGTTACCAGTCGTACGCCGTCAGTCCATCCACATCTGAGCCCTCGGCGTCGAGCTGAATCCAGCTGAAACTGCGTTCCCGCGCCCATGCCCACAAGGCCCGAAGATCCGGGGGCACCGGGTAGCCCTGGCTCGCGAACTCCTCAGCTGCCCCATCGGATGGGACGGACAGGAAGAAACCGAACTGGTATTCCCCGCAGTAGCACCAAGGGTTGTTGTCACCCTGGGACTGCAGGAGATCGTTCGTTTCGCGCATGATGTGGTTCGTCGCGATTCTCGGGCAGACGTTGAGATCCGAGAATGCAATCTCCGACTGATCGTACAGGATTTCCGCTGCAGCGATCGCGCTCTTCCTTGCCGGAAGACCGAGATCTCCGGAAGCGCCGACGTGACCCTGCACCTGATCCTTCGACATGGTGATCAGTGACCGCAGCAGTTCGCGGGAAATCAAAACGGGGTTGGACATGTTCTGCTCCTGGGTAAGGCGGAGCAGACGGCCCGCAGGGCAGAATGCCCCGCGAGGGATAACGCCGGACCGGCGTGAAGAAAGCCATTCCTGGCCTGTTAGGCTGAGTGCGGCCAGCTACCGGATCAAGGATCGGCTTTGAGTATAGCCGAATTTCCTGACAGGAACTATCAGGCCGAGGCCCCCGTCGTCTCACGTACGCAATCTGCAAGCATCAGGATCAGATCTGCATCGCTCGGCGTCCCCCCCGGCCCTTCGCGCAATGTGGGAACCTCCCGCGCATAGACATTGCGCAATGCGTCAATGCTGACTGCCCAGCTCCGCTTCTGATCGCCTAGGCGAGCGCCCTCTAGCGCCCGCCTGCAGTTCCCTTCGATGCACTCGGCAATTTCGAATGCCGTGAGCACGAGGTGCTTACGCTCCCCTTGTGCATCGGATTGAACAGCGCAAGCGAGATGATCCAGCTTTTCGATTGTCAGCGCCTGCGCCCAGACCAACCTGAACAGCACCTCCATGTCCGGATTGGCTCCTGGCGACGGAAAGGTCGAAACCGAATCGATATCCGCCATCAGCTTTCGCACGAAATCACCGTCCGGCAATGACCACCGGCCATTGGCTCGTAGAGTCCCCCCAATCCATTCGAGATTCTCGCTTGTCATCTCGATGGACTGGCGGAGGCTGCGTCGCACCTCTGCGGCATGGTCTAACGCAAGCATGCCCCCGGCATCGTGCTCCAGCCAGTCAGCCACCTTGACCCCCGTACTGAGCATGGCCATCAGCCGCTCATGCCCATATATCGCGCTCGCATTGATAGCCTTGAGAATCTGCGCCTGGCTCTGGAACAGACGAAGCGCGATCGTGGTGACATCCATGAATGGTCCTTACCGGGCGTTACCCGAAACAGAATTTCGATTGATTCGCCGTGCTACCTGCATCAATTCCCGCTGCGACACGGCGATCGCGCCGTTTGAAATGGCTGTGGCCCGCTGCGGCTCGGTGATGTCGTAGTGCGGATGTCTTGCGCCCGCGTGATACCAGCACCGATTTATCCCGACAGCCTGCGCGAACCCATGCAGTTCATCGACCGAATCCGCAGACAGATGAAAGCGCGGCTTCCCCTTCCACACGATTGCCGCATCGTCGACGTACACGGCCATCAGATCTCTCCCTGTCAGGTCCCGCGCCGCCATCGACGACTGCGGCCGAAGCCTCAGAGTGTAGAGGGATCAACTCCCCTGAGCCTTCCCGAAACAGGCGCCAAGCGATAGTGCTTTCGCCCAGTACGGATCCTGGCGCACCAATAAAAACGCCCGCCTGACTCCCAAAAGGGAGCCGCGGCGGGCGTGGTACACACAAGCGTAGTTGTCAACTACCTCGTTAGACCGATGCGATCGATTCTTCGCGGACCGCACGGACACCGATCAGGTTGCCAGACGCGACCTCCAGGGCATACGCCTCGGTGATAGTTCCGTTCGCGTTGAAGCGAACATGGAACGTCACCTTGTGCAGGTCGGTGTCTTGGCCATCCTCCGGATACTCGAGATACGCGATCTTGGTGAAATCGGCGTCGTCGCCGGTTTCCCATAGATCGTGCCCATGCACAGAGACACCATCGCCGAAATCGTACTTCTCGAATTCGACTTGGGCGAGCTCGCGCTTTGCCTCACGATAACCCGCGAGGTACTCGACAACGCAGACCGGGTCTCCGGCCGGCGCGCTGGCTGGCAGTCCTGCCTTCGCATCGCGATAGCCATCGGTCGCGAACGTGCTGCGCTGGCTGACGCCGACAGGCACAGTCAGAATCGGCGCGGGCGTGGCTTCCACGGCCCGACCTGATTCTTCCGGCTGGTCAAACAACTGACCTTCCGGATCGCATTCGCGCCAGATACCGCCGAATGCATCCGGCAGACATTCATTGCCACGGATCGGGACGTACCAGACATCGTCCAGCGGCGCCGCCTCCGTCACTACCTCGCCACCACAGTAGTCGCAAACCACCTTGGCGATATCGGTCATGAAGCCGCTGAACGATTCGTGGCTATCCACCTCGCCCGAATCTCCGGTCAGCAGTTTCGTGACAATTTCCGCGAGTTGCTGCGGAGTAACTTGCTTGGACATATTCATGTGCTCCATAGATTTGTCGAAGCACGCCCCCGACGGGAGCGTGCCCCGTCAGGGTTAAGAAGATCAGTTTGCGCGAGCCGTGGCGCGCGATGCACGTTCGTCACACTCGGTTCGAATGCGATTGCGGGCCCACGCTTCCATTGCTCGCATGGCTTCGTCTCGCTTGCGGAAGGTTTCGCCAGTTTCGGCAAGCCATTTGCCTTTGCTGCGACGAAGAGCAATGAACTCGCGTCCGGTGCGATTGAAGAGGATCAATTTATCCTGCTCAGGGACGGGACGCCATACGAAATCAAGCGGATCGGGAAACACGTTGGGGTACGCGGCACTCACGCACACCTGCCCGGATGCAAGGCGAACCTCGACAAGGCCATTGCCCTGCATGTCCTTGACTGCACCACGGTGGCCGTTGCAGATAACACCCTGACCCGGCACGAAATGGAAAGGCCGGCCAATTGCGTATTCCGCTGCCGCCCACAGATCGAGATCCATGTCGGTGCCGGTATTCTCGCTTCTTCGCGGGAAAAGTTCTCCCAGCGAAAGCTCGAAGTGGTCGTAGTCGACACCCAGCTCGGCAAATTTCACGCCGCGCAAGTTGCCGTACGCGCCGCGAACCTGCACCTGGTACTCCCGCATGGTTTGCGACTGCGGTACCGCATGGCTGCTGAGAAACCACTTGCCGTTCACTTGATGCGCAAACGGCGATTTGACGATCGACATGACAAATGCTCCTGAAAAGTCGGAGCACGCCCCTCACGGGAACGTGCCCCGTGAGGGAAAGAAGCTGCTTACGCGGCCTCGAAGAACGACAGGCGGAACTGATCACCCGCCTGCGGACGCATGCGAGCTTCGGCCGCCTGCATCCAGTTGGTCATTTCTGACGACCGATGCTCCATCGAGTTAGAAATGCCATTCGCAAAAGCACGCCGACGGGCACCGTAGTCGTACGCCATGCTGTCGCAGGACGCCACGAAGGGATACATCTTCACGCGATCGAGCGCCGCGCCCTTCACGCCGAACAAGTGCAAAAATGTTCCCTTTGGCAGACGAGATTCCAGTCCGTCTAGAATTGCGAAGAGCCCGTGCTTCGGATGATGAAGATCACGCCGGCAGACCGAACCGAGCCCCATGAGAGCCGGAGGTGCGAGCCAGCCGTGGCGGTCCCACACTTCCATCGTCAGATCGAGGCTTCTTGCGTATTCCTCCGAAGACCAGCCCTGTATGACCGGGACCGGAGCGCGAAGATCATTCTCGACAGTACTCGCCGAACAGTCCCTCGCGTATTCCTGCTGCCATGCCTCGATGATCTGCAGTAGCGCCTCGAGCATGGTAGCCGTCGCCCGGATGCGCCAATCGGTATCGATGCCACCATTCGTTGCCTGGGGTTCGCAACAAAGGTCCATGGCACTGAACCAGCGCGGACGCAACAGATAGGCCAGCGTCAAGTACTGTGAGTACGACCAGGGATAGATACCCCCGACGCCGTTCTGCCGGCCCTTCGCTTTGAAGTTCATCATCGCGACGTAGCCCGCACTGTCTAGCGCGACATCCAGATCCTGCAACGGCGAGTACTGCGGGATGTCGAACTGCCCAGTCTGATGGTTGAAGAACGCGTTGGCGGAAACCATGACCGGATAACCGCTATTGAATGCGTGGATGGCGAGTTTGCCCCCGCGGTGCGGAATCCCTACTCGCATCTGCAGATCCTCTGGCGGCCATGCGTTGATCTGGTTGTCCGGAACAACACCCGTGGGACCGAGCAACCGGACTAGATCGAAGTCACTTTTCATGTGGTGCTCCTGATGAAGGGAGCACATCCCATAGGGATACGCGTCCCTGTGGGGTGAATGAAAAAAGACATGACGAATCCGCGCACCGACTGGTGCTGAACTCGCAAAACGTGCTGAATAGCCCCGCCGGCGTACCGGAGAGGAGCCCTGTGCAGGCGTGAAGATGGCACTGGGACGTGCCTGGCTGGGTAACGGACCAGCTACCGGCTGGAAAGCTGGTGAGAATTATAGCGGAAATTTGACCACGCAATTCCTGCTGGGAAGCAAACTCGATGAGGGCACTCAAGTCCGCATAACCTGGTCAGCCAGCGTCGTCGGTGTTTCCGCGGACAACGTGCGCGACCCCGAAAATTCCTTATCGGAAACCGCCGGTCAGTTGAAGAGTTCTTCCTGCTCTGTGGGCATCGACGACGGGGGCTGATTGTCCTCGGTGGCGACCGTAGCGGCTACCTTCGCCCTGCCCCCCACCTTCGCGAGGTAGCGCTCGACCAGGCGCATCACGTTGCTCATGTCGTCGTCGACGCGTTCGACGCCAAGATGCGGATCGACAATCTGGCGAGCCTCGCTCGCCTTTATCCCGAGCACGTCCATGATCGGAGGATCGCTGCCTTCTTCGGATACCAGGAAGAAAGCGGTAACCGGATCCTCCTGTCCTTCCCGATCAAGCCGCCAGATAACCTGCTGGTGGATACCCGGTGACCAGTCGAGTTCGCCGAAGACCACGACGGAGCAGCGATGCTGCAGATCGTCGACGCCGGCGCCGGAGCGCAGGGACATGATCATCACGTCGGTGTCGCCCGACATGAATCGATCCTTCTCGGCATTCTTCTTCCCGGCTGTCTCGCTGCCGGTGTACTATTGGCGAACATCAAAGTGTGCGGGAAATAACGGCTGCGATGTAACGTCCACCGCCACAATCAGCGCCGCGGAAAAAACAAAGTCCGCTGGAATTTCTCGCGAGCCACGCTAAGCGTCAGATTTCCCGTACACAAAGTCTGCGGCCTCCGGCGCAGGCGGGCATTCCAGCAGCACAGAATAAAAGCGTCGAATCATGAACTCGGCGCAGCGCACAATCTCGCCGTCGCGTTCTAGCATTACAACCGGCAGCACACTCATAGCGCGCTGAAGTACCGCTCGCAACGGGAGTTCAGGCGCAGGACCGATTCATCAACTCAAGTGTGAGGCGGTGTTCGGAGACGTAGGGCAAATTCGAATAGCGATACGACCCAGCGAGAAAACTGCCTCGCACAGGAAAGTCATGCCAGGCCCGATTGGGGGCGACGCGTTAATTAATTGCAGTTAATCAAACATTATCTGCATATTCTGCATCCAGACAACGCAGACATTCTTTCCCAGATGAGCAACAAGAAAGTCCAGCGGCTCCTGCGGGAAAGCCGGCGTGGCCACCCTATTGACTCCGATATGCTCGGGGACATGGGGGGTAAGCGCCGCGCTGGCGCATATGGTCAAGTCTGGCTGGCTGCAGCGGCTCTCGCAGGGGGTCTACCTTTTGACCGGCGACACGCCATCCAGAGACGGCACGATCACGGTGATCATCCGCGGCATCTGTAAGGTCCACCGCCTAGCGATCCTGGTGCCCAGTGTCTTTCGAACCGACATGCGGGCTTCCCTTATCGGGAGTCATCTGAAAGCCAGTTTGCGATGCGAGCCTTCTGTGCCGCAGTCAGTCTCTTGCGAGAAAACCCGCCCAGCTCGGAAAACTGCGCCACTGAGACAACTCGCTCTTCGGCCAATCGTTCAAGCCAGTAGTCAATCAGGCGGTCAATGAATACAATCCTCCCCTCAGCCAATGTCGACAGGTGTCGCTTTATCGCAACATCATGGCATCCTGGCAATCGACCGTTCAGTTCGGCACGCGCAACAGCAACTAGCGCTTTTCGCGTGACATGCTCTGGTGGAAGTCTGCCCGCAATAAGTTTGCGAGCGTCATCAAGTCTCGCGAAGATTTCCAAGAGGTGCCCATCGCCACGCCGCCTCGAATCCCTATGTCGAGAATTGAAAAGCAAGAACCATTGCCTGTCGTAAGTTTGCAACTTTAGCCACAGGTTGGGTTCAAGCTTGCGAGCAACGGTCAATCTGCGCTCTGTCGGCGCTGATTCGACACAAGCACGCCATTTCGCCCGAAGGGAGGCTCGGCAGGACTTGGAAAGCTGGGATGCTCCCGGTAAAACTTCCTGCTTCCAGAACCACGCAATGTCTTTCTTGATTCCGATTTCTCGTCCGGCCGCTGGCGCATTCATCCCTCCGCTAACGAGCTCTCTAAAAGCCGCTTTATACCGACGCCCATATCCAACCGTCTGCCGATCGATAACGTTCCCGTCGCCGTCAACTCTCAAGCTTACCGACACACCGCACGTGCAATCTGTAACGTATCGCCCGCTCGCCTTTACAAACCGCAACTCGCTGAATTTGTCTGCGTCACGGTGCAGCTTTCCCGAGCAAATCAGATGTTCATTCAATGTAGCCGAGTGCGCTTCGACCCGCGGACGGAAAGTTCCTTCACCAGACGCTAGATACGCCAGCATGGACTGGAAAGCTATGGATTTGAACGGGTGACGAATCGATGCGCATTGAAACGACGGAAGTAATATCCGGACCATGTCATCGTCGTCAAAACCAGTTATCCAACAAAACTAAGTGCCAAAGTAACTGGCACGTGCCTCGCTTAAAGCATTGTGCCGAACATCACCTCCTTTCGAAAGAAAACCAGCCTCTTTCAGCATCTCTCGATATGGGAATCTCCCGAGGTTTAAATCAGCCGCGACAAGCACGTGCGCACTGCGCCTAGCGACGTCGGCCATCGCTTGCAATTCAAGCGGCTTCAGTCCTTCAAGCGTTGTCCCATCATTCCGGGACGCCAATGTTGCCAGGCTACCTGAATGAGAAAAATCCATCGTTTCCGTACCGACTACCACACGCAGCAGCCGGGTATGCTTCGGGCAAACATATACACCCGGCAATTGTTGATCAACGCGATAGTACAGTTCGACTGCGGTCTCACGACACTCGGCCACACATTCATCGCAATATCGCAGCCCCTTTATTTCCTTTCTCGTCATCTCGGGCCCGCGAATCCCCGTCGGCGTGCCAACGTACCGCGACAGCATCTTTTTCATAGTCGCCTCACGCGCATCTTCGTTTGCCAACGCCATGAGATAGTTATAAGGAGTATGTTGGCGAGCAATCTTCTCCCCATCCAGACCTATGTATTCTGACGTCTCCTCTGAAAAATATTGAAGCCCTACGGGAAGAATTTTAATCGCTCTGCAAGGCGAACCGAACAGAATGGGCAAGATAGTATTTAACGCTCGCAATCCCACTTCGTCTGCGTACCGACTAATATTGCTAAAAATTGTCTCGCCCTCAAGAAAAGGCTTCAAAGCCACCGCCATGACATCCTCCTTCTCGGACACGAGCGACAATCTTCAAATTTTCAACATAGCTTGCCAGGTTTCCCTCGCCCCCGATCCGTGTAGTGTTTAGGTGCGAGTATTTGCACGATCTCCATAATGATGCCCGGTGCTCCATTGACCTAGACGACGCAAATAGTCTCCGCGACACTCCGTATGAGCCTTGAGGAAGCTGCTGCAGGTCGGCAGCTTGAAAAGCTGATTTCTCGTGCCTTGAGGAACACCGGATAGCATCAAGATACTGATTTTGCTTACCCATCTCGGAGGCTCTGTTGCTCTGAGCGTCTCCCATGCTTTCCTCATTGAAATCACATACGCAGCATCACGAGCTGACCAGTTGATACGTCTCGATCTGGTCGTGCACTGATTCAGGCAACTCTGCTGCACCCACTTTCGGTCATGTTGCAGAAGTCGTCGGTAAAGTGGTCGATGCCGCTTCCTGCACACCGCGGCAACAGAGCCTGGCGTGCCGGCGAGGGCAATCATCCATTCAGTCCGCCACGCTCGAATATCGTCATATGAAGCGCAGTCTTCCCCGGCCGGAGTGTGCGACGTCAAACGCCTTGCGGTCATGATGCTGACACCTAGTCGCTCTGCGACTGTCCGATGAGATTCGCCCAGTTCGAGTAGCGCTCTGGCTTCGCTGCGATATGACTCCCCATAGCTAGAAATGCGACGCACGGCCGCGTGCCGATCTCGTACGTCAAACGTAAATTTCGTTCCGCAGACACACACAGCCCGTCCCGTTCTGAGGTCTGCGTCGAATTGAACGCGCCCTTCGAAGCTAGAATCCGCATGCTTGCCGAACCTAGCCGGGCATCGCACGACTACACTGTTCAATGCACTGCGTTCTGTCCGCTCCGCGGACTGAAGGAATACCTCCAGGAGCACATGAGCAACTGTAGGCGGAACGGCTTGCCCCGCACACACCAGTGGAACTACCCAATCGCGCGTTTTTTGCCCCTCGCGAAACAGCCCGACCCACCCGAGGTAGCTGGCTCCATAAAACTCGACCAAATCTTGAGAGAGCCGGTTGATATGTACAGATGCACCTCTCCACGAATAGCCCAGCGCCCTGAGCCGCTCCCTGTACATATCCTGTCTTTGAAAAAAACCAGCCTCACCGACGCGTCCGCGCAATATCTCCTCCGAAAACTCGGCGACTCGAACGAGGCGCCTCATCGTCTCGACGTCAGGCACATCAATATCGATCGACCGCCCTCCCTCGAAATAGTCATTGAAATGTTTCGCTTCGTCGAAGGGCGAACTCGCCGCGACTCGAGATATCAACAGGGGGACCTGATGACGGGCGCAATATGCGACACCGGGCAGTTGTTGTGACCTTCGAAAAAATGGACGATAGCCCGCCGCCACATCATCCGATGCACACTTACGGCAGTACCGGAAAGCGTCCAGCCGGTTGAACCTCCCGAAGCCCAGACCTCTTCTGTTCCTCACCCCTGCGACCCGGCTTTTCATCGCTGAGCGCACCTCTTCCGCCACCTTCGCCGAGCAACTTGCCGTGTGATAGGGATAGTTTGTGTGGCAGCGCGTAATCTCGTCGGAGCTCAGTCGCCAATAGTCGGCGGTCTCCTCCGCAAGCCTGTCCAGTCCGCCAGCCATATCGAACAGGGAAGTGGCACAATAGCCCAGCACACGACGCAAAAAGGCGTCCCGGTGCGCAACGCGTTCGTCGCTGACATACTCCGCAAAGACACTGACGAGAAGCTCATCTTCTCGTGGCCTTCTCAATGCGATAGCCATAGCCGCCTCTCCGATCGACAAGGGGTACTGAGATCAGGTAGATAAACACTGCTCCCGACGTCCGTCCCCCCACCACCCTCAGCCAATAACCGATGATTCCTCATCCGACGTGCTGGACGACTTGCGTGACAACGTTGAAGACTTCGTGCCGTAGTACTTGACGCAAACTTCGTGGATTAATTGTTCGCGAGATGCATTCGGGTGGTGTTTTTGCACAAGCGCAGTCATCGACGATGCCGTCTCCCTGGGAATGCCGATAAGCATCAGGGACGAAACTGCATCGAGGCTAGTCTCCAACCTGTCATGTCGAATTGACTCATCGTAGAACAGGTTATGCTGCATTTCTGTCTTCATCTCGGCAACGACATCTTTCAACGTATCGCCCAACACATCGTCATATTTCATCATTGCCACTTTCTTGCCCGAGCGAATGGCGCGTATGATCGGTTTCAGGGAAGACATTTTCTCGTCAAACACCCGCACAAACATGCGTGCCGAGAGGCGTTCCTCGCCGGACGCAATGGCTGCATATTGCGCAAGCTGGAACAGCGGAACTGCCAATCCCGCGAGCCCCTGAGTCAGTCCCCACAGGCATTTTCGCTCGGCTGCGGATAGCGGCGCCGCTTTAGATAGCCATTGATATTTCGACAGCTCCTTACAGAACCGATCCCAATCCCGCTCATTGGTAATCCCCTTCCAATTGATTACCCCCCCGCTGCTTGCTCGCCGCGCCAATCGTAGTGTCCGACGGAAAAGACGCTCCGCGCGGGGTGTCCCTGCGACAAGGACCGGAACCTGAACAACGTTTGTGAAGTTGACGAAGAAATCGAAGAGCGGGTCGTGCGATGCCACTGCATAGAGTGCGTTCTGGATTTCGTCGAGTACGATCAGTCCCGTAAAATGTCTTCGCGCAACGCGATGGACCTTGTTGGCGAAATCGGCAACCGTTGCGCGACTGCCAACTTCTTTCTCATAGTGCGTTCCGAGAAGGTCATCGTAGGTTGCGAGCAGAAGCCGGAGCGTGTCCTTCAGGCTGGCGCTTCTTGGACAGTCAATCTTGATACGGACGACCTGCGTGATGCCGTATCTCGAGTGGTGAATAACCTTCGGCAGAAGCCTGAGCGCAGAATGCAGAACGGTAGTTTTTCCTGAGCCGGATATACCAAAGAGCCCTGCGCAGTACGCATGGCTTCTCTCGTGGGGATAGACTGCCGTCAGTTGGCCGTCCGCCGAGACTCCATAACGTTCCTTGATCCCGTCAATTCCATTATTATGAATAGACTGCTGAGAGTAGTGCTGCCTGATGAGTAAATGCACCGTTGAAACCACTTCAACCTGAGACGGCAACCCCACGATCAAATTTCCCAACCGCGCAACCGCATTTGTCCGGTACTCTTTTGACCTGCACCTCTCCTCCTCAGAGAATGGTATTGGAACGCTCAACTCGCGGACGATATCTTCGATGCGCCAGTATGGCCCTAGCGCAGAGATCAAGGGGTTGCTCGCATGCTCAGGAAGTAGATCACCCTCATAGTATTGAGCCTCGACTGCTTCGATACATTGCTTTACCGGCTGAGGCTTCACCTGAACCTCGTTCACGTTTGCTTCGGTACGCTTTACCATGGCAACCTCCGTTAAAGGCATGTTGATGCGACATCGCCATAAACCGTCCAATCAAAAATATTCAGAGACTACCGGCCGCCCCTCCTTTAATAAAATCGGACATCTTCTCAACGACATAGCGAATGCATACAGCGCGATTATTTCGAATCAAGCCAGGACGCGCCGCGCTCGCTCATGCATCGCTCCAAACAGCAACGTCCATTTCGGCTGCAACTTCAAGCACTTCGTCTACGAGTCAAACCTTATCGAACAGGTCGCGCATGCCAGCCTCAATCTGCTCTGAAATAGCCCCGAAATCCGAGCTATCTCTACCTTCCGACGAGTCAGTGGTGTCGGCGCCTGCACTCTGAGGATCAATGCCACGATGATCCTCCGCCTGAGGGCGCGCCGAACGGGTAAGGCCCCCAGTCACACGCCGGAATGGCTTGCTACGCTTTTCGACTATTGAGCTATTACGATCCTTGCCACTCATGACGGCATCTGCTTGTCGAATGCCCACCGCGCCTAATGCAGGGTCCTGTGCTCCGCTACGTTCGCCCATCTCACGTTCAGTTCGCTCATCCGCGCGTTCACGTAACGTTTCGTTATCCAGATTATTTATATCTGGATGCCTGAGGCCGGCGGCTTCCAATGCCGCTTTCGTCTGCTTCACCGACTGTTTGGCTGTAGCTGCGATGTTGTATTCGGTTATCGCGAGACTCTTCTGCACTTCGGCTTCGTGGCACCCAATGTTCGCTGCATTGACAGATCGATAGACTTCAAGTTCGTGGTAAGTTAATCCTGCCACCCAGTCTGGCTCAGATTCTTGCAGAGAGCATGCGATCGGCTCCCCAAGACCGAGCAGGTGGATATTGCTGACGTCGGAGGAATCGGGAGTGACGTCAACGACCGTTTCCTTCCCCTCCGCGCGAAACATGGCCTGCCTCTCTATCAAGGACAGGGGGCACGCGTACATGACGCGCTTGAACTTAATGCCGTTGGCTACGATGACCGCCTTCTCGGGGGCTATGACCTTCGAGCGGAACTCCGCGACATCGACCTTACGCCCACGCCCGTTGACTTTAATACCGTATTTCCAGAGGTTCAGTGGGGTCGCCGCTTCGCCCGCTTCGACCATCTCGGGCGGAGTCGGATAGCCTGTCACCGCTCGGCTGTTGTAACTAAGTATCGCCATCACCACAATCAGAAGCAGTTGCCTGATGTCCAGCGCCGCGTCGAGAGCCGGGTGTACCCGGCCTCTTTCAAACGAGTCTTTTTCGACTGCGCCCGGAACCAAAGACATCCACGTCGCCGGCAGAACGTGAAATCGCACTTCCATGACACCACGCAGGTCGGGTCGATACGCAGCCGGATTCAATATCTCCACCCGATAGTCTCGATGGAGTGGCTGCGCCTTGTGCACGCTACTGATCTCACCCTGGTCACCATACAGTTCCTCGCAGAGGATCTCCGAAGGCCACTGGCCTTCTGTGATGTCGAGTCCGAGCCTTTTACAGAACTCGACCTTGGAACTAATAGCGTTGACGAGAGCCATCATTGCCCCGTTCCAGCACGGAGGGTCAAACGTCAGATGCACGCCCACAATCATGCGGGAATAGTCGTCGACAACCAGATACAACGTCGGCCTGCGAAGCGCGATGCTGCGCATGATGCGAGAAACGGGATATACGTCGATGATCGTCGCATCAATATGGAATCGTTGACCGGGTCCCCGCGTGTCCGAGAGTCGACCAGTCAGCGGCCGCTCATGCAGCAGATAGCGTCGGATTCCCACCTTGCGCACCCGACGGTCCTTGTACGAATAATTTTGCGCAATGTAGTACTGCAGTTGCCTTGGCGTTATGCAGGCCCCTTCGACAAACTCCATGTCCACCAGCCTGCCGTCTGCATCAAAGACTTTTCGACGCGCAAACAAGGTCATGACCCAACGGACTGACGCCGCCATCGTCTTAGACGCTCGAGGCCCCCTCCTGTACTCAGCAGTAAAATGGTAGTCGGCTGCTATTGCCAGTATCTTTCGAGTCTCCACATTACGTGGGGGACCGCTCAAGCTTTTGTCGCGTGACTTCCGGCCGGGTTTCGATTCGAAGTTCTTTACTTGTCCCTTCCCTCCACATCGGTCATAGTCGTCCCCGGCGGCGGCAGGCGTCATACCGCGCTGCCAGAAGCGCCGCAACACGCGTCGTACCGTAGCCTCAGAATATTGATACATCGCGATAAAACGGTGAATCCGCTTCGCGCGAGTCGACCGCTCAAGCAACGCCTCATACTCATCACCATGGAGCGACGGCTCTGGTGGCAGCTCGCCGTCGGTATGTCTGTCGAACGTAAGCAACCGTCGGATGAGTACCCACCCCCGATACCTCTCAGGTTCCTCGACGCATTCGAGGCTTTCCTTCGACCGCCGGTTCGGGACGTATGTCGCGGCTCGACGCCGCTCCGCAACGCTCACTGGCAACTTCGAAATGATGTCAAGTGCATCGTCGTCTTCGACGTTGAACGACAGTCGTCTGAGCACCTCGTCGGTTTTCAGTTTGAATGGGCTAGCACGATGCCTACTTTCCGGCTTCCCATGCTCGATATCAATCAGGTGCGTCCATCTCTGTCCATCGCCCGTTTTCAAGACGATATAAATCGTGTCTCCATTGCGCTCCTTCAGTACATCTCCCATTGCAATGGACGACGGACAGGTCGCCTTTTTCAGCATAGCAACCTCCTTTTCAATCTATCTATTCCGCATTACTTTGGATTACTGCACATTTACAATCGAACGTTCACACGCAAATCTTTAACAATGACGAGCACGGGATTTTTCGATTCAAGGTCAAAACTGACAATTCTCTTTGCCGCCAGTTGACGAAACGCTTGCGCACAGGCACCGCTCTGCAGTGAAAACTGGCGTTCTACCGCCTCGCAGGCGTCGACAACACGAGCGTCTATACACTTTCGCAGACGTCGCAATAGCTCCCGTTGCGCGGTCTCTTCGGTTTCCGACAGTTCCCGCCCCAGCATGTCATTCTCGGCTTTCAGTAACCAGCCGAGATTCTTGTGTCGTGCTGCATGCATCCCATGGGCTTTGAAGATCTCAAACCGCGCCCCCTCACCTAGCCAATATTGCTCTTCTATTTTTTGCTTGGGCGTCTTGTCAGTCGTACCGAACCTCTCTGAGGATTTGACCGAAATAGCACGCTTGTAGAGCCGACCGTTCCGTTCACCTATCGCTACAAGGTCCGTGCTGAGTACAACTGGATCGCCCGTATCCGGATACCGCGGATGATCCACGCCGGCACGCGCAGCTGCCCGCAATGTCTTTTCTGGCTCAAGCATTACCTGATCGTATACGGTCAATATGCGTCGATCCCACCAGAGCTCAAGGAAACAAGCCTTCTCTCCATCCGATAGCAGATGAATTGCTCGCAGGCCGGTTTTCGAAGAAGTCAATCGCGTTTTCATACCGACGCCCGGCATATCCCGCGTCCCAATCCAGCGCTCGTGCCTCCCCTCCCTCTTCGCAGTCTCCTGCTCCTTCAATTTGCGCTCCATCGTGGTCCGACGCATGCGAACGGTTCTGCTAGTCATGACCAGCCTCCTTCATATCATTCGGCGACGGCCAGACTTCCATTAGCCGCGGCCCGACAGCAGCGGGCCGTGCCGTCGACCTTCACGCAATCGACTTGTTTCGTCCTCGCGCCGAATGAGCTCAACGTTGAAACCGTGGATCGTGGGACTGCAATTTGTCACGGCTGCGCAAGCAGCCCGTCACATTCCGTGCCGTAACGGGCAGACCCAACTACCACTTCCTCTCTGCAAGAAGGCGGCTGATCGCAAAGGGATTGCGGTAGGCCGCAGCGAAACGCGCCGCACATTCATCGAGCCGGCATCGCTTCGATTTCGGCCTCTTGTCAGGCACTGTGCCGTCGGCGACGTCGATCTGCGTAAATGATTCGATGTGCTTTCGATACGCGTATGTGGTCAGCGCCGGCGTGTGGACAGTGGGAAACCGCCGCGGAGTTGCACCAATTTCCTTTACGGAAGAGGAGCACTGCCCTTCCCGAACCACTGTGATACCAAGGATGCGGAGATGAAACGTCAGCAATTGAGCATCGCTATATATGTACATCGCCGGCCGGAGATCCTTCAGCTCCTCCAACCAGATGTCGTAGACGGCTCGATGCCAGCCCATCAACAGCACCGGCTCGCCGGCCGCTACCATGAGGCGCACAAACTGCGCGACGGATTTCGCCTTGGAAACGCCAGTAGCCTGCCTGACCATCATGTCCAGTTCGCGCGCAGCCTGACCGCGCTCGACGAATGCGCCTGTCGTTGCACGGATCGCGAGGCGCCGTGCCATTTCTTCGATCGACTCCACCGCTTTCGCGTCGTAGTCGACGTACTCGACGATCCTGGATACCTTGGGCAGTTCCAGACCGACGTCCGACTTGAGGCGGCGCAGCATGACATGCTGTTCACGCAGATACGTGCCAAGCGCCTTCGGATCGGTGATGTGACCGTTGTTGTCGACCCACTCCCGGCAGAAATCCGCGTACGAGCCGAGAACCGTGTCGTCGATGAACTGCATGACGTTCCACATCTCGACGCCGTAGTTGTAGATTGGCGTAGCCGTCAGGCCGAGATGGTAGAGCGTGTGCTCGTATAGAACCTTTGCCGCGCCGCCCTTCGCCGTGCCCGTACCCGTGCGCAGGCTCTGCGGTTCGTCGATGACCATCGCGCGGAAGAAGTCCGTCGCGAAAATATCGGTCCAGCCGAGGATCTGGCTGATCCGGAAGATGTAGACGTCCGCCGGCGGAAGGTCGTAGGGCTTGGCCTGCTTGATGATGTGAACCTTCAGGTTCGTGAAGGCCTGGATCTTATCCCTCCACTGTTTCTGCATATGTGGGTCACAAACGACGGCCGCGGGTAGCGCCCCCGGTTCCGCGCACAGGAAGCCAGCAGCGGTATACGTTTTCCCGAGCCCCCCCTCATCTCCGAGCAACAGCCCGCGCCGTCGACGCAGCAACTGGATAGCCTGCTGCTGGTAGTGACGAATGACCTCGCCTTCGCGCAGACCAGGAATCGCCGGCGGGACATAATCCGGCAGGAGAATCCGCTCGAGTTCGGCTTGCTGGACGTCGAATAGCGCCTTGCCGGCCAACAGCGCGGCCTGATCCTCAACCGTCATATGCAACGGGTATCTGGCCAGGAACCACTCCAGATCCGCCGCGACCATCAGATCACGAGGCAATTCGAACGGGCCGGCCGACTGCTTAGGCACCCGGGGAAACAGCTGCTTGAAGCGGATGGCCACATGCGGCTCGAGACGTGAGACTTCCCACGCCTTGCCGTCCTTGACGAGCCGAAGTTCCCCGAACGTCCGCCGCATCAGATCCACCCGCGGCTCAATGAAGCCGCATAGACAGGCTTGCCGTTGATCTCAGCGGGCAATCCCATTGCGATATTCGATGCGAGGACAATCGCGGTCACGTCCGGACTTTCAGCGTACCGTGAGATCTGCTTGAAGATGTCGATCTTCCGCGCCTTGTTGCGCATCTTGCATTCCACGGCGATGCCACCAGCAATCAGGAAATCGAGAATGTCCTTGGGCGAAATGCGCTTCTCCCGCTCGAACGTCACCCCCGCTGCCTTGAAGGCGCTTTCGACACCCTCCTGCAGGTGCTTTTCCGTCGAGAGGTCGAACCGATGCCCGTGCAGCAGACGCACGATCTGCTCTGGGGTATGAGTCGGGGCTGACGTTGATTGGGACATGGGATGACTGTTCGATGTGCTATGCGCCGAGTTTGCGCGATCGCGTCGTGGATTCAACCCCTGGCGCGTTTAGGCCGCCTCCACGATCAACTCGTCTGGCACGTCAAAGAAGCCTTGCATGCCGCGAAACGGCACCGGCTCGGGAAGCAGACGCGCATCGGCCGCCATCCAGGCAAACCGACCAGGCGAAAAGTCCCCGAAATTGCCGTGGTCTTCGGCCAGCTCTGACGGCACGCTTTCCTTAAACACGACGCTGCCGATGACGCAGCCGAGGGGCAAATCCCTGAGGGTACGAAAGCCCGCGGCCATGATCGCGCGAAGATACCGGTCGAAGGCATCTTCCACCGGCGCACCTTCATTGCGATCGCTCACGTACTGCGCGAGCTCTATCAGGTCCCCGGTCGCCTTCGCAGCATGGATGGCCACGCGCGTGCCAACGATCGAGCGTGGAAGGCGCCAGCCCCGCGTTTCGTAGCGCTTCGGGCCTACGAGAAGGAGCGAGGCATGCGGTTGCCAGATAGAGATGGCTTTCATGGCCGAGGATCAGATCTTGTCGGTGCGCGTCGACGCCGTGCGCACGGTTCGGGGCTTCGTCTCGACCTGGATCATCGTGACCTTCTCCAGATGCTTCTTTTCGCGGGTCGCCTTGCGCTTGACACGTTTGTTCCGGTCAGCGCTGATCACGATTGCGCCGACACCCACTGCCGTACCTTTTGCCATGATCACTCTCCCTTCACGAAACTACGTTTGCACCAGAAAAGCATCGTCTCCGCTTGTGCCGCGAACGAAGGCATCGATCGCGAAAAACTCCCTGTATCCGACCGAGAATTGCCCGGACCACGTATCGGCCGGCAGCGAGCGAAGCCCGTCCCTCTCGACCTGCCGCTGAAACAGCAGAAATTCCGTCATCGACGCGCGACCCAGGCGCGGGCCGTGACCAGTCAACACGCGGCCACCTTTCATCGCTTCAACCGCTGCCTCCCACGACGCAAACCCAGCGCTCTCGGCGAACGCCATACAGGGATGCGTACTGGAGAACTCCGTTGGCTTGCCGTGTACGCACGAGATCACGGTGAGCAGCCCTGCCTGTTCCCTGCCCTTGACGCGAGCGTCAGAGGACGAGTCTGGTGATGACAGATCACTCCGATTTGCCATTACCGCACCCGTCCTTCGGGTAGTTTCAAAATCCGATTTCATTGCTTGTTCTGCACTTCTTGCTTACTTTTATCCGGTCAGTCTATCCAGCGATCCTTCAGTTTCTAGCCCCGCGGTGGGATCTCGCCGCAATCAAAAACCCGCGTGCCTTTCGACAACGCGGGTTCAGGGGTTCTCAACGCCTGACGGACGTCGAGCCCAACAGTTCTGCGATTGCAGTTTCGGGACGAATCGCATTCACGGTCGGGTTCCCGATGGGAAAAACCCGATCCGCCCATATGGGAAACCCACCTGGTTGATTGCGCTCGACCGTCCATGCTTTCTCAGTGACGCGTGTGAGCCTGACGGTCCGCACGCAGGGTGCCGAGCTCGATCACGCTGAGCAGCACCTTCGCGAGGTTGCGATCGCGAATGTACGAGCGGATGACGTCCCGCCCGATCTGGCCGTCGTGCTGCACCGTGATCGTGTAGCAACGCTCCGCCGGATCGTCCTCGATGCGCATGAAGCCATCGATTTTTTCAGAACGGATGCGGAACTCCAGTGCCGCGTTGAACATGGCGAAGTCATCGTCAACATCACGATAGACGAGGCTATGCGCCTGCACGCCCGCATTCACCATCGCCGACCAGACCGTACAGGATCCCGGCGCGTCGTGCGCTTCCAGGTGGTCGATGATGCCGATCAGCCGCTTCGACGTGATGGTGTCACGTTTGATCGGCAGGCACAGATCCGCGAACTCCGCATCGGACAGAGCCGAAAGATCGTCCGCAACGGCCGCATTACCGAGACCAACTGCAAGGATGGATTGAATCGACATATCCTGCTCCTGAACATGTGTTCGCGAAGCAGGCCCCGCACGCGGGACATGCCCCGCGGGGTGGAAGAATTTGACTGCCGGGAAGCCGGCTGTACCGATTAGACGCCAAAATGACGCGCCAGAGGCTGGTAACGTCCAGCTACCGGATCGAGGATCGCTTAAAGTATAACGGCATTTCCTGACAGGAAGCAAATCACGCCGGTCACGCAGACTGACTTTGTCGTTACTGCACGGTTTCCTTCGTAACAGTCACAAGGTACGGACCCGAAAGGAAACTGATGTGCTTCCCGTCGAACGAGCCAAAGATGTCCAGGCCGGCGTTCAGGTCGACCGCGATGGAGGTGTCGAGCGCGTCGCTGACCTGATTTTTGACGAATACCGTTGCCGTAATCACACGCCTCACTTCCGGCCCCTTGATGCAGAACTGCTCGCGCGTCGGCACGACCTTCTGTGCCGTCTGCACATTGCGCACAGGTCCGTAGTAGCAGCCATCGCTTTCCACGACGGTATCGATCACCGGAACACTTTCGACGAACTTTTGCTGGTTGGTCAGATAACTGGCCGTAACGACCACATGCCACTTTGCTGCGTGAGCTGCGCAACATGCCGCGCTTGCGAGTAGTGCAACAAGAATTTTCTTCATCTAGTTCCCCGTAGCGGACGAATCTTGCCCGCGCTTCTTCGAATAATGGACGCCAACCTAACAGCGCCCCTCGGAATCTATGCCGCCTTGGATGGCACCAAATCGACAATTGCCTGGTATCGCTCTCCAAGATGCTCGGCTAAGGCCGACGTCGCGGCCCTTGCCCGTGTTCCGTCCTCCCGGTACAAGCGGGAGTCACTGGACACGGGACGATCGGAGATCCAACTCGGATCCGCCTCAAGTCCGGCAACGCGGGTATCGGAATCAACTCGGCCGAGCACCACGCGCTCCTTGTTGAGGCCGTGCCCGTAGAAATGCAGTGCATCGATAAGCTGCCTGACGAGAGGTGCGGGAAGCGTCACAGCAGCATCGTCGAGTGACATGGCCTGAAGTGCGTTCTGGTCGATGCCTCGAATATGAGGAAGCGTGTCCATCCTGGCCGGTCCTATGCTGAATGGCCTGACGGCGACTAACTTCTTCGCTCGATCCGGCCGGCCGGAAAGCAGACCCGAAAATTTCGGGAACGCCTCTACCCGGCCACAGCGGCAGGTTAGCTTTCGAAGATGACGGAAACAATCGCGGAACGCGCGCTAAAGCCCGGGGGTTTCGGGTCGCTTACAAGCACGCGGGCACTGAGGATACTTCGTTGCTCAATCAGCGTGCGCTCCCCACTCGCTCCCATTCAAGCAATGTCGAGTCCGTCTTGGAATCGACAACGCGGCAGTAGCTGCCGTTCGGACAGAGGAATGAGACGATCAGGGAAGCTAGCCAGTGCCAAGGCACCGCGTATTTTGGCGCCCGCGTGCCGCGCCGCACGAAAACTTGGTAGCGGTGCATGGTTCAGTCCTCGTGCAGGGGAGACGCCACGCCTCCCTTGGCGTCCCACAAAAATCGGGCAACGACGTTGCTCCAGAATTTCATTCCCTTTCTCCTATCGTGCGTAGCGGGCGCGGTCGGAATAAATGTCCGATTCAATTCCTGATAGGAACATTTCGGACGGCCGGAACCGAAAATACGCGATACCCAAACTGCCCGCAATGGGAAAAGGACGGGTAATCAGGGGGGAATGCGAACTGAAGTCGATGATTCTCAACAAAACTCAGTTTCCGATTAGGATGAATCTGCGCTCCGAGTCCGCTGCGCCTTGTCCTGAATCGTCGAATGAGCGCCGCTCTCCGCAGTCGAATCGCCCTGAACCAGCGCCGTCGCTATGTGCGCGAGATATGGATCGTCACCCATGCACGGGCATTCGTCGAGGGGATTCGTTTCGCCTGCAGCTGCTTTGCGGAACCTGGAAAGGAACTTGAACATGGTCGCCTCAATTTTTGAATATGTGTTTGCGTCGGCGCCACGCTCCAAGCGCCCTTACTGGTAGATCTTCAGTTCCCGATCCGGGGGCAGCACCGTCGGCGCCGCGATATCGGCAAATGCCGATGTCGAAAGTGCCGACGACAGAACGTAGAGAAAGGACCGGAGACCGAGCATGTGCATTACCGATTCCGTGGGTGGATTGCAGGGAGCATTCAGGATAGCCCCGCTCTTTGCCCGGAACAACGGCAAAACAGGCGCTTAATCGGCCGTCTTTTCCGGAACTGGAAGCGGTCGACCACACCAACCGCTTCCAGTCGTCTCACTGCAGCCGTACGCGCGAATGGCGAGGTAGATTCGCTGCAAGGTACTCGTGCTGGTCCGCCAGGATGTTCCGGCCGGACAGGATGAAGTGCTCTGCCCTGCTCGGCACGTATGGCAGGTACACGAGCTCCATGCCGCACTCGGACAGCAATTTGTCACCCTTGCGGCCATTGCACTCACGACATGCAGTTGCGCAGTTTTGCCAGCTCGACTTGCCACCGCGCGACTGCGGGTAGATGTGGTCCCGGGTGAGATGGTGCCGGGCAAACACCACGGCGCAATAGGCACAGGTATTCCGGTCGCGGCGAAACAGCAGGCTGTTATCCCGGTCGCCCAGCGGTAGTTCCGGGCGCAGCATCCGCGCCATCACCTCGCTGCCGGCGATCGCAATGATGGGCCGGATTGCGATTTCCGACTGGATTCCGAACCGGGAGTAGCCGCCGCGAAAGACCTTTTCGGTTTCGCCCAGTTCCCAGGCAACCTTGTTCCGGGCATAGAGCGTGACAGCTTCTTCCGGGGATAACCACTCGACAGGCGTACCTGCGATATCGAGCGCGAGCACTTGCTGGATCGTCATTTCATTCACCTTCGTCGCATTGCTTTTCCAGGTAATCCGGGCTTCAGGGCCGCGCCCGGGTACGGCGCAAATCGAAATCTGGAGAGGTACGATTGGTGCCGCCGGCGCGATTCGAACGCGCGACATCCCGCGTAGGAGGCGGGAGCTCTGATCCACTGAGCTACAGCGGCGGAGATGGTCCGTCCGGCGGGATTCAAACCCACGACCTCCCGCTTCGGAGGCGGGTGCTCCATTCGGGCTGAGCTACGGACGGGTGACTGGACGCGCGAGTCGGGATTCGAACCGACGCCGGGTTTCCCCAACGGCTTTGCAGGCCGCTCCATTGCCGCTCTGGCATCGCGCGATTGAAAATTGGTAGGCGGTGAGGGAATCGAACCCTCGCCTGACGGTTATGAGCCGACGGCTCGTGCCAATGAGCTAACCGCCCACGAAACTGGTCGAGATGGCGCGGATCGAACGCGCGACCTTCGGCTTATGAAGCCGCTGCTCTGACCGGCTGAGCTACATCTCGATATAGGACGGCCGACGCGAACCGGCTTTCACCGGAACGGGTCTGTTTGCGTCAGCCGAAACTGGAGAACCGTACGGGGATCGAACCCGCCTACGCAGGGCGAAAACCTGCTGACCTCCCAGAAGTCCAACGGTTCATAAGCATGGTGCGTGCGGCCGAAATCGAATCGGCACCTGAGGCTTAGAAGGCCCCTGCTCTATCCTTTGAGCTACGCACGCGTGGTCGGACAGGAGAGACTCGAACTCTCATTCCCTCACGGGACTCGTCGCTTTTAAGGCGCGGGCGTCTACCAGCTGCGCCACTGTCCGAAGGTGGTACCCACGGCCGGACTCGAACCGGCAGTGTCTCGCGACGCCGGAACCTAAATCCGGAGCGGCTTCCGATTTCGCCACGTGGGCATAGCTTGGTCGGCACGGCGAGATTCGAACTCGCATTCCCCTTGGGAGCCTGATCTTGAATCAGGTGCGTCTACCGTGGTTTCGCCACGTGCCGAGTGATTGGTCCGGCCTGCGAGACTCGAACTCGCACTGCTCTTTCGAGCTCCAGTTCCTGAGACTGGCGTGTCTACCTTGATTCCACCAAGGCCGGATTAGTTGGTGCCTGAGGAGGGAATCGAACCCTCATGGGTGTTGCCCGCCGCCCTCTCGAGGCGGTGCGTCTACCGTATTCCGCCACCCAGGCATGATCGTGATGCCAGCAGTCCGAACGGACGACCCGCTTCTTATAAGGAAGCCGCTCTGGTCCGATGAGCTATACCGGCGATAATGGGGGGCCGACAGCCTGATTCGAACAGGCGACCCGCCGCTTACGATGCGGCCGTTCTTCCAACTGAACTATGTCGGCGCGAGACTGGAGCTTCGAGCGGGGATCGAACCCGCGACCTCGCCCTTACCAAGGGCGTGCGCTACCCGCTGCGCCATCGAAGCATTGACTGGCGCCCCGTGCGGGGATCGAACCCGCGGCTTCTCCCTGGACAGGGGAGCACTCTGGCCTCTGAGTTAACGGGGCAGTGGTTGGTATCCGGTGACGGGATCGAACCGCCGACAATGTGCTTGTAGGGCAGCTGCTCTACCTGCTGAGCTAACCGGACGTTGAACTGGCGGAAGACGGGCGGACTCGAACCCCCACAGCGCTTGCGCACTCTCACCGCTTTCAAAGCGGGGCCATTGACCGTTCTGGCAGTCTTCCATGGATGGCAGAAGCGGCGGGATTCGAACCCGCGACTCCCCTCTCGGCGAGTTCTCGATTAGCAGTCGAGCCCAATCGGCCTCTCTGGCACGCTTCCATACTGGTCGGGGTGGCAGGATTTGAACCTGCGATCTCCGCGTCCCGAACGCGGCGCCGTGGACCGGACTAGGCCACACCCCGTAAAACCGTTGTTGATGCGAAACTGGTAGGGGCATCAGGCATCGAACCTGCGACCTCCGGTCCCCAAGACCGATGCGCTACCGGGCTGCGCTACACGCCGTATGATTTGGGCAGCGCGGTCGCACGCGAGCGATCGTGCCGTGGTGAGGCACGGCCGTGTCGATCGCGAGCGACGCGCTGCTTTCTGGCCTCTCCGGAAGGACTCGAACCTTCGACCTCCTGCTTCGTAGGCAGGCGCTCTGATCCAACTGAGCTACGGAGAGATGGCTGGCGGAAGACAGAGGACTCGAACCCCTACGGCGCTTGCGCACCCACACTGCTTTCGAAGCAGGGCCTTTGACCATTCGGGCAGTCTTCCAAGACGTGGCACCCCCTGACGGAATCGAACCGCCGCGGCCGGTTTTGGAGACCGGTGCTCTACCAACTGAGCTAAGGAGGCAATGAATGTGGTTCCGGTAGTTGGATTCGAACCAACGACCCCCGCCTTATCAAGACGGTGCTCTAACCGACTGAGCTATACCGGAGTCGAACTGGAGGAAGGCACGGGACTCGAACCCGCATCACGACGTGTTACGCCATGCACTCGCGCTTCCAACGCGGGGCCTTACCATTCGGCCAACCTTCCATATAGGGCGCCCGGGCCGACCGTTATGGTTGGCCGGGCGGTCTGCTCTACTCGCGCCGTCGATTTCACCCGCCGCTATAGTGGGCAGTGTTCCATCGAATGCCAGCCATCGAGCAGGATGGCTGTTCCCGCGGCTATCTTGCGGGTTGCGGTGTTGGGATCTCTCCCGAAAGTGGTCGGAACGGCGAGGTTCGAACTCGCGACCCCTTGATCCCAAATCAAGTGCGCTACCAGGCTGCGCTACGTTCCGGATAATGGTTGCGGGAGACGGAATCGAACCGTCGTCGCGTCGGCGTATGAAACCGAGCTGCCTACCAACAGACATCCCGCAATTGAATTGCACTACTAAAAATGGCGGGGGCGGAAGGATTCGAACCTTCGAATGCCGGGATCAAAACCCGGTGTCTTTGGCCTCTTGACGACGCCCCTCTTGAACCGTCATGCGCTTCGGGGTGGACGCTCGGAATCGAACCGAGGACCACCGGATCCACATTCCGGGGCTCTGCCAACTGAGCTACGGCCACCCCGAAACGCACGTAAAATTTGGCTCCGCACCTGAGGATCGAACTCAGCTAACCAGTGATTAACAGTCACGCCCATGCACCTTGCTCGGGTTCTGCGGAATCGATGAAACAACAAGCGGATGGCGAAGCGTAAGCGCCATTCGTTTGTCGCCTCGGCTGGTCGGGGCGGAGGGAATCGAACCCTCGCCGCGTGGGTAAAAGCCACATGCTCGAGCCTTCGAGCTACACCCCGACAGTGACATCTTGTCGGCACGACGCAGAGCCTTGTTGCTCTTGCGATGGGTGCCCGCCTTCTTGATCATGGCCGCCGCGACGAAGGGATTTCGCGGGGCCGAGGGTTTTCGCTTCACGGCGATCTCCTGCGGTTGACGATCTGGTGGAAGTGGTCGGCTTCGTTATAGCGACGGCCTTCTGCTTGCAAAGCAGTCGCTCTCCCAACTGAGCTACACCCCCATTGACTGGCGCCAAGAGAAGGAATCGAACCTTCGACGCGCGGCTCTTCAGGCCACCGCTCTACCAACTGAGCTATCTCGGCGAAAACTGGAGCGGAGGACGGGGCTCGAACCCGCGGCCTCGACCTTGGCAAGGTCACGCTCTACCAACTGAGCTACCTCCGCAATAACACATAGGATTACTATCTAATGCATGCACAACATGATCTGGAGCGAGCAACGGGAATCGAACCCGTGTTCTCAGCTTGGAAGGCTGCTGCCTGGCCACTAGGCTATGCCCGCATGGAGTCGGTAACGGGATTCGAACCCGTGTATTCACCGTGAAAGGGTGGTGTCCTGGTCCACTAGACGATACCGACAAAAAACTGGTGGACAGGGCTGGATTCGAACCAGCGACGCCTTTCGAGCTCCGGATTTACAGTCCGGCGGTTTGAGCCTCTCACCCACCCGTCCATGAACGCATTGCGAAAAGAGCCTAGAAGGCCCTTTCGTAATGGAGCGGACGGCCGGCTTCGAACCGGCGACCTCGAGTTTGGGAAACTCGCGCTCTGACCAACTGAGCTACGTCCGCATCTGGATCCGCCAACATGGGCAAGATGGGTGAGGCCACCTTGCCCTTGCAGGCGGATCCATAAATACCTCTCCAGATTGTTAAAGACACGTCAGTGACCCCGGCCTCGCCGGCACTGGCCTGACGTTCACGACCCGTCAGGTCTTGATCAACTCGGGACGTCGCGCATTTCGCCAGCCCCGTTGAAACTCGTTACTGCGACTGCCAGGAAAAACAAAAAGCCCGGAGTCCTGTTAGGGAGCATCCGGGCTTTTCGCCTGATCTTTCGATTGATCGCTGGACCTTACGTGGCTCCAGCGATCCGGGGTCTCCCCCCTCGGATGCTTCCTGTACTTCCCTTCCACTGATAGCTACGCGGGTAGCCGACCGTGGTAAGACCAAACGTCGGAATGCAGATGGACTCATGGCGCTCATTGAGCGTGGGTCGCAACGATGACGACGACGGTTGGCCGGCGGCCGCGGCTTGTGCCGCTGCGCGATCGGTTCTGTCGTTCAGTTTCGTTGCCATGACGTTTGTCCGGACGAGACCGTTGAGCGCATTTCCGACGAGCGCAGACGACCGCGACGCATCGCGTCCGGCTATGGTCGTCAGGTTCATCAGATTTGCAGCCACAACACTCTCCACAGGTGGTTGGTTAAACCCCGCTTTGGGGTTCGATGGACTGCAGTATGCCGAGCCGAGTTTTCCGTGTCAACAACTTTTGTGCATGGGATGGATATTTTTTCCTCTGCACGCACACTTTGGACTTGTCATGGACATTCTCTGCCCCCGCTCCGGTCAGGATGCGCTATCATTCGCCTGTCGTAGTGAGGGACGACATTATGGGACAACTGACTGAATTTAAAGACGAATCGCCAGCCGTCGAGTTGCGCGTGCGCGTTTGCATGGCCAAGCGCGGCATCAAAAGCATCGCCGAGTTAAACCGGCAACTGCAGGAAGAAGGTGTGGAAATTTCGCACCAGCAACTATCGCGTGTCGTCGATAACAAGGCGCAACACCTGAGCGTTGCCCTGCTTGCTGGGCTCATCAAAGTGCTGAGATGCAGGATAGACGAGCTGTTCTCAGTGAAATCGACACAAACCACATAGCGGCGTAATCACGCCAACAGGCAGTTCGTATCGCCCGGAAACCAGCTCGACCTTGAGCCATTCCGGATCGGTCGGCCTCGTGAATCGCTGGGTCTTCCAGTATTCGCGAGCGCAGGCACGTACATCCTCGCGGTGATACCGCCACCAGCCCTTGACCTTGCGGCGTTCGAGCTTGCCCAATTCGGCCCATTTGATGAGCGTGGTTCGGAATCTCGCGCTTCCATTCCCGCGTCGGTCAGGAACAACCATTCGTCCGACTGAGGGGGAATGTCGCCGAAGCCCCCACCCCGGAGTAGGCATCCGGGGCGGAAGGGATGAAGGATGGATCAGGAGAAGAGACCGAGACTGTCGTCGGTGGAGATCGCCGTGCATTCCGCGGCGGCGAACGCGGCAGCGTCCGTATTCGGCGGGGCAGGCGTGTCGCAGGAAGATTCCCATCCGGAACCGCTGCTGCCGGTGTCGATTGAAGCCGCCCGCTCCGCTACCTGCTCGCGAACGCGGTCCTCGGTGATCGATTCGATCATCAGCGTCCGGAAGCTCGTCGGGATATCGGTCATGAAATAGAACCAGAGGTCCGAATCATCGGAACTCGCCGAGGAGGTCGATGTCAGGCGTGAAGAGGTTGTTGCTCCTGATGCTCCCACCGGAGCAACAGGACGGGGAGCGCCCCCCGTCGGCGCCGCACTCGCGCGGCCGACCGAAGCGATGATGCGGATTTGCGCCGCCGCCGCGAGCGGAATCTTGATATTGGCCTTCTTCGCCTTCTGCATCACGTCCAGAAGATCGATCGCCTTCTCAGCCTGTTGGTTCAGCGCCCCCTTATCCGCGATCAGCGAGGCCATCTTGCCGGCGTTTTCCTCGTCCATCGCCTTCAGCTTGCCGAACTGTCTCTGATCCAGATAGCCGGCCAGACGAGTCTGCAGCATCTCGTAGTCCCTGTTGTAGGTTTCGCTGTGAAATCCAAGAACCGTCCAGTTGCGCTCAAATACCGCGAGCACATCACGCGTGAGGAAGGCAGGAATCACATCCTGGAGGGACCGCAGCGTCTTACCTGAGATCTTGGGCAGCAACGCCTCGACCGTGCTGTTCAGATACGCCTTGCGTTGCTGGTTCAGCCTCGCGATCTCGTCGTCAATACTCTCGATCCGGTGCTGGATCGATTCCAACGCACGCGATAGTGCCGCCTGGGCATTGTCGAAGTCGGGCTTGTTGTTTTGCGGCATGTGATCTTCTCCGTTACGCGGCGAGCGCACCGTCTTCCTGACGACTCGCGAAATAGTTGGCGAAATACTGGACGAGGCCGGGCTTGTTCAGCCCTGGCGCCCATTCGAGAGGTTTCCCCGGCTGAATGAGCAGATCGGTCCACGGATCGAACCCGAGATCCGTGATGTCGTGCATGCGCAGGAAGTAGCGGCGGTTCACCGCATCTCCATGCCACAAATGGCGGATCTGTCCGGGAACAACTCCTAGACTACCCTGCACCAGCCGATGGAATCGATCGCCCCACTGTTTCAGATGCGCGATCTGGCGACGATCGTGCTTCAGCGCGTTCTGGATGCAGAAGTTGTAGTCGCCGAAGATGGCGTGCGCCATGAAATGGTCGGCGCTGCCCGAGATCGCATGCTCGTACAGGCCCACCTCAGCGAAGATTTCCCGGCGCATCGCCCAGCCATAGCCGGTATGCCCGTGAAGATCGTAGCGGCCAGCATTGAGCAGGCTGGGCTTGCTGTTCATCATTGCCGCAAATGACCGGGCAATATCCGGCTTCGCACCTTCGATGTTGCCGCGCTCCAGGCGCAGACAGGTTTCGAATACCTGAGCAACTTTTTTTTCATGAAGGACCCGCAAGAGGTCTTCCGGCCACGTCTCGCTCTCGAACAAGATATCGCAATCGATCCAGATGACGCCTTTGCACGACGCCGGAAGCCACGGCTCAGCCATGTTCAACAGGCGCTCCTTTTGCCAGAGCAGCGTCCTAGAGCGTACCCGGATCACTTCCAATGATTCCGGCAGCTCGAAAGGATCGTCGCCAAATGCACACTCAACGGTCAGGCACGGGACACCAGCGCGACGCATGCCTTCAATGAACAGATCGTAGTTCCGACGACGTGTGGTATATCCGCAAGGGTTGAAGTAGGTTGTGACCGCGAATAGCTCGCTCATGGAATCCTTGTCCTATTCCTTTTCGACGGTAATGCGGCCCAGCCCGCTCATCTCGACGTGCACGCGGCAGCCGCACTTCGCACAGGAGGCATCGCCCTCGCAGCCCCTTCCGGCTCGGCGACCACAGCGTTGCAGCTGAGATGCCCCGATCCAGATTCGCGCGCCACACCCCTCACCCGGGCACGACACGACGAGCGCAGATGACTCCCCTTCCGGGAAACCAGTTGCGCCCTCATCCGGGGCAAGACGCTTGCTGTTCACGAGATTTCCTTCGGGTACCGAGTAAGGGTTGCTACTGCTAACAGAACCAGCGTACCGGACAGGCGACCCGATTCAAGGGGCGCCGCGCACTCGAGAGCGAGATCTGGCCCATCAAGATGGGATCCGATATGCCAGCGGACGGACGTCGACGCGATCGAGGTAGTTGGCGATCTGCTCGTGGCCGAGTTCGCCACGCGCGAGGATGTCATCGGCCAGCTCGACCAACAACTCACGGTTACCGGCGAAGAATTCACGCAGATCGTTCCGCTGACGTTCCTGCAGGGCGTCGATCGTGTCCCGGTTGATCTGCCGTTGCCAGAAGCTAACCGGGCAACGATAGAAGGCGCCAGCGCTTCCAGCGATGGCAAACCGCGTAGCCGATTCCATCCATTCGGCGTAGTCGTCTGTTCCCCCATTGCCGCGGGATCCCAACGCTGCAAATTCCGCCTCGAGGCCCGCCAGTTTGATCAGCATCGCGACATAGGCGTATGTTGCCGGTACCTGCATCGGAGTGAGCTTGACCTCACCGCCTCTCGGGTTCTGTTCGTCGATCACCGCGCGGACAGAGACACGCATGTCGCTGGGCCGTTCGGGGAGTAGCCTGAAAAGCAGCGTATGGCCGGCCTCATGGATTGCGACTCGCCGCATTTCCTGGGGGGATTGTGTGTAGGGCCGCACGATCACTTTCTTGGCGGCTGGGGCAGATCGACGCTTGGCCACCAAGGATTCCACAGCAGCAACAACGGCCACGGCCGCCAGAGCCGGAATTGCCGTTCGCGGCACGTCACTCAACGCGGACAGTAGCGCGGAGATATCCCGAGCGCCAAGGCTCAAGAAGAGAATGACGACCGTGAGCGCAAGTGCGCGGAGCAGTGTCCTGCGACCGTCCGGTAGGATCAACTGAGTCAGCCCGATCCACATGAGGCCCACCAACACGATATCGGCACACAGGTCGAGCGTGAGTGTTCCCTGAAGTGGGGGACGCGGAAGCAGGAGGAGAATTACCGCCGCGACGGCAAGCCATGTCGCCCTATCGCACGCTACCCTCAGGGCACGTTCATGCCATTTGGGTGCCCGCAGGGCCAACCGATTGACTAGCTTGCTCATAGAGGCGTTCCAGAGAAACCGAAAAGCTGGCAGAAGGTCACATTGCCCCCCTACCTAGCGCCGACGCATCAGCTTGCTGCGCCCGTCTTCGGATCGACGAGCTTGACCGTCACAACGACGTCTTGCTTGCCGCTCGCCTCGGACGCGGAGTTGACGACGGTTTCGACGCCGGCCTTGACCTTGACCGCGGATTTGAAGCCGTTCTTCGACACGTCGGGAAGTTCGATCGTGCCAATGTCCGATTTGAAGTCGCGCATGGAGTTCAGACGGGCGCTGTCGTACACGAGATCGAGAAGCACGTCGCCGTTCGGCAGCACACGCGGCAGCACGCCGAACGCGAAGCCCGTCTTGAGAGCCGAGTACTCGGCGCAGGTCTTGGCCGGATTGTCCTTGCACGGAGCGATCGAGCTGACGTAGGAGATGCTGGTGTGCTCGTCCACGTTGGTGCTCACGCCGTCGGCCGCGGTGAGCACGACCGAGGTCGCCTTCTCGCCCTCGTCGCTCTTGATGCTCAGTGTGATCTGCACGACCTTGGCGTTTGCCGACACTGAGGGAATGTCCGCAGACGCCGTAGCGCAGTAGCCGAACATCAGGGCTGCACTCAGTGCGAAAAGTGCTCGGGTGGGTTTGCGATTCATGTGTCACTCCAGGTTAAGTCACGGCCGGCAAGCGCGCACGTTTCAGTTCAAAGCAAAGATGGTTTTCGAACGGAAGATCACGGTACTAACGCGACCGCATCCGCCGGCCGGTTCGGGTTCACTGCGCAGTGGTCGCGCCTCTGTCGACCACCTTGGCCAGCACAGAAATGGTTTGCTCCTTCGAATCGTGCGAACAGGACTCGATGACCGTATCAACGTCGGGCTTCAGCCTCACAGTCGATTCGAAGCCGCACGTGTACGTATTCGGAAGCTGCACGGTACCCACCTCGTTGGTGAAGTTCTCCAGCGAGATCAGCTGGCTGTTGGAGGCCTTCAGATCGAGCATGACGTAGCCGTTCTCCAGTACATGCGGCTCGGCGGCGACTTCCAGTCCAGTCACCAGCGGCGAGGTGGTCAGGCACAATTCCTTACCGCTCGGGGGCGTACCAACTGAAAGTCCTCCGCCGGCCGTCGACGAAACTTCCTTTTTGCACGGCCCCACATCGCTGACGTAGGCCCCCTGGGTGACTGACCGGTAGTGAGCCGACTTCCCGTCACGCAGAACCAGCGGAACGCTCGCCAGTGTCTCGTTCTTCGATTGGACGGTCACCGTGAGCATCACGACCTTGGAGCTTGCCGGCGGCACGGCCCGAGCAGCCGGCGCCTCCCACTTCTTGTCCCGGCACTCGACGACGGCGCCGCTTGCATCCAGCGTGATAGTTCCGTTGACCGTACAGGCGCTGTCGAGCTTCACATCGGTGGTGGCAGGTTTGCTGCTCATCACACTTTGCGCATTCGCAGCAGCGCACATGCCAAGAGCGAGCACGGCACTGATAGCACCGAGACGACGCGTAGCGTTCCACTTCATCACTTCACTCCTCAAAAAAAGTTCAAAGCAGGCCGAGCAAATCTGCGCCGCTCACTCCAGCGAATCGCCGCGATTCGACACAAGGCCATCTAAATTCAAGTCCCCGCCTGCCCACGCGACTTCCACTTCGTTCTGGTCATCCCACAACACCAGATTCGCCTTGCAGCAGTGGCTGACCCAGACTTTGCAGGTCTTGCTTTTCAGCAGCAGGTCGTCCTGAGTTTCCTCTCGGGAATATTCAAAGTCGGCCTGCAGGGGACGACAATTCCCGCAACCGTTCTCACAGGTCCAATGCTGACCGTCGGCCAGATCGGGCAAGACCACATCCTCGATATGACGTTCATTCGGCAGGGCGACAGCGGTATCCATAGTTGATCCTCTTAGGGATTGATACGTGACCGCTCACCGACCGGCTGTCGCGGCCTGGTGCTCGGTCTGGACGAATTCGGTGATCTTCTGTCGCACCGGCGCCAACGCGGAGTTCACTTGCTGAACCTCGGTGGCCATGTCGACGCGATTTCCCGTGGTGTCGATCGGACGGTCGCCGATGCAGAGCGCCCATTGGCCGGTGCTCGACTTGCAGGGATGCGGCAGATCCGTCTGCTGCGTCTGTGCAGCGGCCGGAAGACCCGCGATCAGGAAGGAAGCGGCCAGCGTCGCGATCACGTATTTCATGGACAAGCCTTAGGCTGATTTGGAATCAGCCACCCATTATCGGGATCGGGAAAAATCCGACAATTCGGAAACAGGCTTCAAAATAGGGGGGATTTGCGCAATTGCGCGGGCTGGTTCCCCGCTTCTTCGGAAAGAATCGGGTGTGCTCGCGCGCCGCCACCGCCGACGGGCAAAAATGAAACCCGTTCGGGATGCGTTCGCCGCCATCGCAACCTGCCGCTGCGTGCTATGCACCAGCCGCGTGTGCTCGTCGATCCGAAACCAGAGCTCTCACCGCAGAGAGGTACCGGTGCAACGTCGGGTGCAGGGAGTGCTCGCGGGTTCCACGGCCGTCAATTCGGCCCGAGCAAACGCATCCTGAACGGGTTGAGGCGGCTCGCCCGCCACGGAGGACAATTTCGAAACCGGTGCGGGCGAATTCACGAGATAGACTACCGTGCCCGCCGGCTTCGACGACGAGCCAGCCGCGGCGATAGGCATGATCCACGCGTCTTTTGTGCCATGAACCTTGCCCTGCTCGTCCACCCATCCGCCCCAAGGGCCAAGCAGCGCAGCCTCGCGGTGTGCATCTTCCACCGGCACGATTCGGTCCGTCACGATCAGGGCGACTCCCGGCTTACCGCCCACCGGCGCCGCACGGAACGACACCTCGCTGCGCGCCCCTTGGTATTCGAGAGGCAGGTGCTTTTGTGCTTGCCTCTTGGCATCGTCCATGTCACAGACGAACGCCACGCTCTCGCCCATCGTCCAGCCAGGCATGTCGCAGGGATTCGACCTCGCGCCCGCCGGCGCCAGCCCGAGGAAAATCAGCAACGCACCAATCATGAATCGTCCTTTCTGTTTTTTCGGGCCGCCTGGCGGGCTTGCGCCAGCTTAGCCTCTCCCAACACCAACACCTGCCGAAGAACCAGCAGCTTGTACCGGCATCGCGGCAGAATCACATAGAGGTGTTCGTCTTCCGTGGCCTGACCGACCGTCCGCTCCTTGATCGCGATTCGCAGCGCGGTCTTACAAAGATCTTCGATCGCGAACAATACGATGATCGACAGCACGGCAAACGCATCCGCATCGTCGGGAAAGCAGACACCCAGGACCGTCATGAGGGCAGTGACGAAAACGGCTTCCTTCGCTTGCCATGGAATCCTGCAGATCACGGTCAGCACGTCGTCAAGCTCCGGTGGCCAGCACGGCGATCAGCGTCACATCGGCCGGATCTCCACCGCGAGCCTTCACCGCATCCACCCTTTCATTGAAGTCTTGATCTGCCCCGTCGAAGTCGTGGCCATGATCTTCTACCGTTCCTGCGGAATCATCGCGCACTTCATAGCGCTCGATATATACGGTTGCCGCTCTCAGCATAGATTCCCTCACTCTCTCTCGGTCAAACCGCGCGCCCATAGGCCGCTTCCTTTCAATTCTGGAGGATTCGGCAAGATTGGACCGCTCGAAAACGAAGCGCATCCTGGCGTACTTTCGCCTTTCAGATTACCGGCGATCGAGGCCGATTCAAGGGGGATCAGTTGGAGGGAGGGTCGAATCGGAAGCGGAGCTGCTCGCCGGCTTCGGCATCGAGCGGCTGCAGGATGACATCCTCGCGCCGAACCCATTGCGGGCTGACACGGCTCGACACGCCCTTCTGGAACTTGACGAAGTCGCCGTTCGGGTGAACCTCGACGATGTAGCCGTAGACGAAGCCACCCGTTGGCTCCGGCACCTTGCAGGCACGTCCTTCAGACTCAAGCGCTTCTTCACGGGTCAGGCTCAATCCGGCCTCCCCTTCGACTGCTCGTAGTTCGCCCAGGCCAGGATCGCGCCGTCGATATCCTCGTTCCGGTCCGGAAACCTACGGACAAGCTCAGCCCTCAGCGTCGTAACCTTGCGGATCTGCTGGAACCGCGCGATGTTCACCGCCTGTCGCGGGGCGGCGTAAAGGAGCCGGGGATGGGCGGCGTAATGGCGCCAGCAGAACCGGGGGTAAAACGCGGATTCGAACGGTTTCAAGGTTGCGGTTTTTTGCCGTTTTTGGCAACTGCATTTTGAGGGGGATCTGGCATCGGTTTCGGGGTGCGGTAACTGTCGCCCTCGAGGACGAGCCGGTAGGCGCCGTGGCGTAGTCGGTCGAGTGTGGCGGTGCCGAGGATGCGGTTGTCGGGGAACGCGGCGCCCCATTCACCGAAGTCGAGATTCGACGTCAGGATGGTCGCCGCGTGCTCGTAGCGGGCCGCGACGAGATCGTGGAAGTCCTCGTCCTGCGGGGTACGTAGCGGTTTGAGCGCGAAGTCATCGACGATCAGCAGCGGCACCCGGGCGTACTGCTGGAACTTGCGGTCATAGGCGCCGGTGGCGCGCGCGGCGTTCAATCGCTTGAGCAGCTCGGTCTGCGAGATGAACAGCACATCGCGGCCTTGGCGGGCGGCGCAGTGGCCCAGCGCCTGGGCCAAGTGGCTTTTGCCGGTGCCGGTTGGACCGGCGATCAGGATCGCGACCTTCTCGTCGAGATACCGGCCTGTCGCGAGATCATGAACGTGTGAGCGGTTCAACGTAGGCAGCCGGTCGAAGTCGAACGTCTCGAGCGTCTTGCCCATCGCGAAGCCGGCGCGCAGCAGACGGGTGCCGAGCTTCTTGTGTTCGCGACGGGCAACCTCGTCGTGCAGCAGCATGGCAAGGAACTCGGTATAGGCGAGCTGCCCGTCGATCGCCTGACGGTTGCGCTGCTCAAGCGAGTCGAGGATGCCGGACAGGCGCAGCTGTTTGAGGATGGAATTCAATTCGGGACTCGGGTTCATGGTGTCAGTGGATCAGCAGGGATTGGAGATCACGGCCGAAGCGGCCGCCGTTCTGGTAAGCGCCAGTCGGGGCCGACGCGGGACGCGGCACCGGTTCGCTGTCCAGGCCTTTGTCGAGGATGCCCTTGATGGTGCTGTACTTCGCGCTGCTGAACGCGAGCGCACGCTCGCAGGCTGCTTCCAGCCTCTGATCGCCGACTTTCTGTCGCAGCCGGATGATCCCCTGCGCGCCGCGCAGGTTGACGAGCACCTTGTCGTTGAACAGCGCGAGGATCACGCCGTGGCACGACGGCCCGATCTCCTTCGCGCGCGCCAGACACCACTGCGGATCGTGCTCGAGCCAGGCCTGCGCTTCGGGCGGCTGGTGATCTCGCACCGTGTGGCGACCGCCGGCCCGCTGCCGCGGATGGGTTGCGACGAGTTCATGCCGATGGAACAGCTGGATGACCGTATCGGTCGCCTTCAGCCAGAGCGACTTGCCGACGAGCGTGAACGGTGCAGAGTACAGCGCGTGCTTGTAGACGACGTGGCCGTCGCGATGGACCGCCACCTCCTTCCAGACCGACAGTACCGGCGGCACGTCCGGCAATGCAGCGAGCAACGGGCGCTCGACGCCGAAGCGCGTCAGCGGCCGTTCGTGGACGGTGCCGTGGATACGAGTGCCGGCCTGCTGCATCACCCATTCGCGCAGTTGCCGGTTGGCGTCGGCCAGATCCCGGAACTCGCGCAGCGGCACGAAGGACTTCTTGACGTATTTGACGCCCGATTCGACGACGCCCTTCTTCTGGGGATCGTGCGGCGGACAGGCGTCGATCCGGAATCCATATCCCTCGGCAAGCGCGGCGTACGAGCGTTGCACCGCCGGCTCGTATCGACACGCCCGGATGATCGCGCACTTCGCGTTATCGATGATGACCCGGTCGGGACAGCCGCCGAACCATTCGAAGGCGCGCCGGTGGCTGGCGAGCCACGTCTCGACGGTCTGGTCCAGCACGATCTCGGCATACTGGTGGCGCGACCAGCACAACGTCATCACGAAGATCCACGTCCGGACCGCAATGCCCTCGACCGTCAGCACGGGTCCCGCGCCGAAGTCGACCTGCGCGGCGTCGGCCGGTGCGAAGTCGAGGATCGTTGTGGTGGCCACGCTGCGCTCGGCAGCCAGATGGCGCAGCATGCGCTTCACGGCACAATAGCTGCCGGCGTAGCCATGATTGCGTTGAAGGGCGGCATGGATCGTGGTGCCCTGAACGCCGGCGGCAAGCCATTCGCGGACCTGTTCGCGATATGGCTCAACCGTCGACACACAGGTGTGCGGCAGGTGCGGCGTGCGCCCGAAGACACCCGCGATCGTAGCGTCGTCCGGCAGCGGCTGCACCGGATCCAGCCAACTACGCGCTTCAGCCTCGCGGCGCACGGTCGTCAGCTTCTTGCGCCCCATCAAACCGCCGCGCGCGATGTCGCGGTCAGAATCGCCTTGCCGCATGCGGACAAGGACTTGGCGGTATTCAAACAATTCGAACCTCCTGTTGGCCATGGACGCTCCGTTCAAAAAGAACGGAGCGTACCGACTCGGAAAGTTCGAACCGCGTTCTCGCCCTGATGCTGCTGGCGCCTATGCGCCGCCCCTAACGTGGCGCCATTACGCCGCCCTTGGACTGGCGCCTATGTGCCGCCCCTCAAGTGGCGCCCTTATGCCGACCCCGCATTGGCTCCATAGCGCCGCCCCGTGACACCGCCGCGAGCAGCATTTCGAACACGCCCTCAGTCATCGAGGCACCGGACCGCCAGTCGCGCTTCGGCGGTGATCTGCGCCTCGAGATCGGCCACGGCTTCCGCGACGATTTCATCATCGCCGGCCCGGTAGCGTTCGCTGGCCTGGTCCATCGGAAGCACGACAGCATTCGGCCAGCCGAACTGGTCCGCGGTGATGTCCGCGACGAAGCCCACGCCGCCCGGTGTTTTCCCTTCTACCCAGTAATGGCCATTCCACATGCCAGCCTGGTCGATGGCGCCTTCACGGAGAGCTCCATCGCCCCCGCGCACGGCCGCCGCGCACTTGCCGAACTGCTCGAGCGAGTTTCGCAGCAGGATCGCGCCGTAAGCGCACGTCCCCCTCGTCCTTGCGATGTTGCTGGCAGAGAGCACGCGATCGAACACATCCCGCATCATTGTGGTAAGCCGAGCCACCTCTTGTAGGTCCGGGTCACAGTCAAGCGCGATTTGAGGGCCCGGCCAGTGACCCGTGGCCGACTTCCATTTTGGATTGTCTGGCTCGACCTTGCGCATGGTTTCCAGCGCGTCCGGATCACGGTAGTCCGCCATACACCGAACGCAATCACCGCCACAGTCACCGGTGTCCGGTTTCCCTGGCTGGTCGAGCTGCTGGCCGCAAATCCGGCAGGCGTGCGATTCGGGTTGCTGTGGCATGACAAGTTTCCATGGCAATAGTCGGGCCAATGATAGCAGCGAGCACCGGCAGAACAAGCCGTTCCACAAAGGCAAACAGCCCATCCACCGAAAGGGTGAATGGGCTGTTTGGGTACGATTCAGACCTAGGTTATGCGGCCATGAGTCGATTGATGATGCCGTCGGCATCGCCACAGAACGGCGCCAGCATGTCGAGCGTCAGGTCGATAGCCCGTTTCCGGGCTTCGAGCGTCAGCCACGGCTTGCCGATCGCCGCCAGATTCGGGAGCTCCGCCATCGCCGTCAGCAGCAGATTTTCGGCCTGGATGCGGGTGTTTTCGGCTTCGAGCAGCGGACAGTTGTCCGGCGCTCTGACCTTGAGCCCTGCCGCATCACGTGCCTCGAAGCACTGCTTGAGGTAGATCGCGAAGTCCGACTGTTCCAGCATGTACGATCGCTTCCGGTCGAGAATGACCACGTCGTCACACCCGTGCTCGACATACTTCCGCGCGATGCGAAACTGATGACGAGTCAGGATCTCCGTTTCATACGCGACGACGACCGGGCGGACTACATCCTCATGAGACATCGAGAGCAGCAGGTTCTCTGCCGCCCGGATCATGTTGGCATTCGGGACAAACTCGCCCGACATGGCCTTCGTGATCTGCTCGTGGACCTCGGAATCGACCTTCTGCGCGATCGATTCCGGGATGTCCCCGATCTGGCTGTCGCCGCCCATCCAGTCACTATCGGCATGCCATGCCTGACTGCCGACAGGACGGAACTCGTGATGCTTTTCCGGCCAGCCCAACTCGCTTTGGCGAACGATGCATCGCCATTCGAAACCGTCGATCTCGACCGGCGTCGAAACGAAGAAATGCGTGCCGGCTTTGAGGCCGGACGATGCACCTTGAACTGCTTGAGTCATGTTCCTGCTCCTGAGTGAGGCGAAGCAGGCCCCGTGGCGGGTGACTGCCCCGCTGGGTAAAAAGTGACTTTCCAGATATGGACGGTTAAACCTCGGTCCCGCCAATCCAACAATCGCCGAGATAGGCATCCGCTACGTCGCCATCTACGGCATGCACAACGTCCTCATGGTTGAGCGACTTGACGATCGCGTCACCCGTCCATGGAACGGATGGCGAGACGCTGAAAACGACATTTCCGGTTGGCCCTCGAACAGAAAGGACCGCGTTTTCACGTCCGATCAGCAGGTCCGGTTCGCCAACGTGGATCGGGCGCCCTACCAGCTTAATGCCGCATGCTGTCGCATCGTATGCGCCCTGCTCGATTCCACGCAACTGTACCGGCTTGGGATATCCGAACCTCTCGAATTCCGGAACGCCGCCGCATTCCCTAAGAAAGGCGTCAGCGTCCACGCCATTTTTTGCTGCGTGGCAGCGAAACTCATCAAGCCTTTCCATGGCCCGCTTGATCTTCCCTTCGCGATCTTGCAGTTCCAACGCCAAAATATGGCCATTCCCTCGCGCCAGTTGTACCCCGTGAAGAGCCGCCTCCTGCTCGCGCAAAACGCTCAAAGCATGCTTGACGTAGAACTGAACAGACTGCGGGATCTTTGTTTCGTGCATTCTCCTTCTCCTTGAGTGACACGAAGCAGAAACCCGGGCGGGTAACTGCCCCGCCTAGGTTGACCTTCAGGCTACGACACGTACGGCGGTGAGGATGACGCTCGAGTCAAAGTTGCGCTCGCGTCCGCCGACGAAGTAGACACAGACGGTTCGGCTGTCGATCAGCTCCACCCTTTTGACTTCTTCGTTCTGCTGATACGGCAGCACATCCCCGGATTGGAGATCCGCCGGCTTTGCTTCGATATGGCGCCGCGATTGCTTCTGCTCATGCGCGACCGATGCAGCCCAGGACTTGTACTCCGCCGTGCCATTCTTCTCCAGCCATCCCTGATGCTCTTGCATCGCGGCGACGCTTTCGAAGCCGAGGGCTTTCGCCTGTTCGAGGTTTTGGCAAACCGCAGTCCGCTCCCAGCCATCTTGTGGGAATTCCTCGCCCATCACCTCTGCAACTTCGTCGACGAGGTCGACGCGTTTTACCGCGATGAAGGTCGCCAGATCGAGCCGCGTTACGCCATCGATGTTGTCTACACGTACCGAGCTGAGTACGCGATACACATCCACCTTGCGCAACTGGTCGATCGAGTCGGCCGCGATCTTGATGAACTGCTCGAGATCACTACCTTGTCCGCGGTCGCCGCGCGCTTGCACATTGACATCGACATGAGGCAGTTCCCGCTGAAGCGCTTCCCATGCGGCATACTCAGCCGGCAGAGTTGCCTTCACGTATGCTCTATCGCCAAAATGGGACGCTTTACATCCAATCCCTGCAGCGTTTCTCGTTGGAATCGCGGCACAATGGCCTCGGGAGTTTGTGTAAATGTCCCAATTACCGTGGTTACAGATGAACGTCGGAAAGTTCTCGGTGTTATACACACCATCCCTTTCGTGCTTGACCGTCGGTTCCGTCATTTTCCTGCTCCTGATGTCACGCGAAGCAGGTTTACCCGTGCGGGTAACTGCCCCGCTTGGGTCGAGATACTGCCCGAAGGCAGATTGATGAGATTGCGGCGATGCCGCCAGGCTGGGTGATGGTCCAGCTACCAGTGAAAGCGGGTCAAGTATATCGAAATTTCCAGTCAAGAAGTAAAGCGGACGTCGGGATCTGCTGGAAAGCAGACGTGGCCACACGGCTAAGCCTGGATGGTTCGACCGGATGCATTGGACAAAAAAAAGGCCCGTCGGCACCCCAAAAGGGGATGCACGGCGGACGGGTGATGCGGGGTAATGGTCACATGCCAAAAACTGAGATGGGGGTCTACTACTCGATCTTCTCCAGGCCCCCCGACAACGACGCTTCCCTTCCATGTATTTTACGGTCCGCCACGGGTTCTCCGGTCGACCGCCAATACCGAATGTTTCCATTCTTGGCAAAGCGCACGTTGGCAGGCAGCACGTTCAGGTCATCGATGTCCGCGGAGCCATTCATCGCACTTACTGCCTCGTCACGTGTCAGATGAAAGCTGCGGAGATGCGAACCGCTCCACCGGACCGCCGCGAGCACAAAGCCATCCACCGTACGTTCAGCACCGTCATCGATTTCTTGACCAGTCATGCTACCCGCAGGTTTCAACTGATCCCCTTCAGTTTCCGGGGTTGCATGCTCCTGACTCAGCAGCCGAAAGTACTCCTCCCGCTGCGCTTCCGAATACTGAAAGCTCTCGTCAAGACCAAAGTGCTCGCAGACGTAGGACCATGACGCCTGTTCCGGCGCCTTCCGTATTTCCTCGAGCCACACCGCCAAATCAGTGTCATCGTACGGCGTGGGTCGATCGGGCGGCAAACCACGTGCGTCTCGGAAATCGAACGCCATGTGAACCAACCTGCAATAGTGCAAATCGTCGAACAGCTGTTCATACTGCTCCGAGCCGACGCCATACCGTGCGTAGGCTTCGCACGTCTGCTTCTGCAAACGATCGATGAACGAGTCGAGGTCACTTCCGCGCTTTACGGTCAACAACACCTGCAACGTCGAAATCGACGGCTTTCGTCTTTGTCTCGGCGCAGGCTGGGTACCGGCCGGCGTTTCCAGCAGTGAAACTTGATTCATATGCTTCTCCCAAATGGATATGCGAGACGCATCCCCAAGCGGGAATGCTCCCCGCGAGGGTTTAAAAAGTCACTTTCGGCCCGACAAGCTGGCAGGGACCTCGACAACCTCACCACACTTGCTGGCGACGTAACAGCGCATTGCGGCAACGAGTGGCGTGGGACCATACATTGGCGCAATCGGTGCAAGAGCGAGCGATTTCGCCATCCATGCCCGGTCTGCATCAGGCGTTACTGAAGGAGCCATGTAGCGAGCGCTTGACAGCCACATATCCTCCCGGTCGATGATCGGACCAGCAGATTGCCAGAATGTCGAAAACGCCGGAATCGGTACAGCGTTGTGGGTCATCGGGTCAATGATCAACTGCTCGTTGGACATCTTCCCCAAATGCTCGACGATTTTCTCTTCGCTCCACGCTCCCGCAGCAATGCGGCGGAAGTGATCGTGAGCGCTGACAAGGCCACATCCGAGAGCTTTAGCCACGGCCCAATCGAGCCGGCTTCCGGACAGTTCCTGAACCTTGACCGAGACAGTTACAGTCTCGATCCCCGGCAGTTTGAGCGTTGCCTTGCGTGCAGCTAGCAGCATGGATTCGGTGATGTCGGACAGGTCCTTCACCTCGAAAAAATCGCAAATGCTGTCCTTGGCACGAACCGTGAACGGACCGTTATGACCGAGTGCAACAGTGTCTATCAGAGCATCTGTTGAATCAGAGTAGTCGCGCAGAGCGTGGATCTTCTGCAGATCCATCTCCAGCACGACTTGCGTCACATCCACGGCTTGCTGGCCGTCGATGTACGTCGCGTAGTCGTTCACCCAGGCTTGCGGAAGAAAGACCGCGAGAATCCGCTTTTCCGGCAATTCCCCATCCGGACGACCTTGACGGACCGTCTCGGCCGGATCCTCCCCAGCTTGACCATCTGCCAGCTCACCGAACGGGACGACTTCGGTGACCTTCCAGTTGCCTTCAAGGCTTACCAAGCTTTCACCGGTTTCGGTGGACGCCATCGCGTCCACGATTCGCGTCAACAGTACCGCCGGCGGAACCGTTCGAGACGCGTTGTCGACGCTCGCGGCGTAAACCCGCAACGTGACGCAGACGAACACCTTGCGATCGGTCGGCTTCTGCGCATCGTCTTCGGAAATCCATCCCCGCACGACGGAAAGGATTCCGGCCGGGAACTGTCCCTCGGTCATCGCAACTTCGCTGAACCCTCGCGCTTCTTCTTCAGCGAACTCGCAATTGCACAAATCAGCGTCGGTAAAGCCCGTCGCCTCGAACGTGACATTGAACGGGACCACGCCCCGTCGGGAAACCACGATGGATTGAGACATATCCTGCTCCTGAAAGTGCGAAGCAGGCCCCCGGCGGGAAACTGCCCCGCTAGGGTTGTGCACCGAATGGTGCGATGTTGGCTGGTTTCGGTCCAGCTACCGTCGAAAATCAGTCATCAGTATATCGCGGAATTCCTGACGAGAAGTTCCTCGATGCTGCGCGGGTCAGTTCGAGTCTTGCGTTGGCTGCGACAGATACCTGGTCACGCTATCCGGCAGATGTACGACGCCGTTTTTCGACTCAGCAGCCGCCTTTTGCACCGCGTCGACGTTCGCCTTGAGCTTGGCGCTCTCGCCTTGTACGTAGCTTGGCCACGGCACGAACGGTTGGGCATAGTCGCGACCCAGTCTGATCGATTTCGGGCACCGATAGACAGCGGTATTGGCCTTCAGGCGCACAAGGATCTGGTCGCCACTGCAGGTCATCTGCTCACCCGTGAAGCCGACGTCCATCGAGCCGGATCTGTTCACGTCACGAAAGAAAATCCAGTGATCGATGGCCGTCCCGCAGACATAGAGAGCTGCGAAGACCGCCCAAAGCGATAGGCCGAACCGCAGATTCCCGCCCGACTGGCCGGCCCGCGCGGCCGAAACGAACTTGATCCCGAACAGGATCAGGCTCAGCAAGCCGACAACGAAATACGCCAGCGGCGTCCAGTTGTACGCAGCTCCGCCGATGCCGCCAAACAGGTTGAACTGAATCAGCTCCGTTCCACCGAGGAAGGCGATCGATGCCGCCAGGCACGTCAGCATGTGCGCGCCGCCGATCAGAGGTCCCTTCCCCGGCTTTCCGAGTTGCCGGATGGCGGCAAAGATATTCGCGTACATCAGGAAGGCGGTGATAGCGAGAAACGGCATAGTGGCCTCAGAAATTGGAGATCCCGCTCAATCGAGCGGACTGCGCGCCGCCCTGAGCGATCCATACAGCGCCATCCAGCGGCTCAGCATTTTACTTCGCCGGGGCTGTCATCCAGGTGGTACCACCGTATCAGACGGAAATCCCGATTCAAGGGGGAAGATCCGCGCGTGTTTTCCGCGCGGTACATCGTGCACGATTCCTTCGGTCAAAGCCGGCCTGCCCGCGCAAGCACAACCGCATCCGCGTGTTGGATCGGCTCGCCCAGATATTCAGATATCCGCGCATGGAGCAGCGACGACTCCTCCCATGGCTTGTCACTGATGTGTTTCAGCGCCTCGCGCAGAAGGCCGACCGCTTTTTCGTGTTGAACCGCATCGATCCAGTACTGCCCTACCATGTCCACTCCGTGGCCAGTCGTTAAGCCGGAAGGCTCTCGACCGGAATCGTTTTAGGCATCTGCTGCGCCGGGACACCGAGGAAGACGTCTCGGCAAACCGCCACATGCATGATGATTTTTCGCCACACCAAACGAGCGCTCTCCCGTACCCAATCGAGGGCATTGCGCAGGGGAACAGATCGGGGATCGACGCCTTGCATAATGCGAAATTTTCAGTCAGCCGATTCACGTGAACAATCGATAAACGTTCACAAATAGCGGGGGGTTTCCTAAACGGAAACGCCCGCAGCGTCCCTTGTCGGGAGGATGCGGGCGTGGATTGCAGTTTCATACATCCGGGTTGGTGAATCCCCCAAAAGGGGGACTTACGTCACCCAAAACAAAGTTCCGCTTGTCGGGAAGCAACTTGTTCCACCACTCCCCCCTTGCCCTTGGCCTCTTTCAAAGCAAGCAAACTCGCATATCGGTCTTGGACGCTAACAGCGTCAATGCATTGCGCGTTAAAACCGAGCAGCGTTGACACCTGCCGGCGAACACGAGCCAGAAGTTCGGCTTCGTCGCGAGTGGGCAAACAGGTCGGCCACCCAGACTCGTAAAGCAGATGCTTCGGGATCTCGGCTTCGATGGCCTGGCGCTGCGCAGCGATGGCTTTCGCCTGCTTCGCCTCGCTTCGCAGTGACGACGGCAGGATATGCGGCGCCACGTCCGACAACCAGCGGTTACCCTGAAAGGCGAAGGACGACTTCACCTCAAGTTGGACCATGCGGATATACGGCTCATGGTTGTCCTCGCACATCGCAGACGCGATGAGATCGGCTTCCGACGACATGATGCAGAAACAGCAGCTGACGCGTGACAATCCGTACCGGGTGTAGGCCTCGTGCAGACTGAGACCAACATCGTGGATCGCATACGCCACGTCCTGAACAGGCCATTCGATGATGGCGTTCCAGGTAATCCCAACCCCACCCTTGCGGGTGAGCTCGGAGTTCGGAGCCCAGACCGGCATCTTGCTGCGGTTCGGGCTTTCCTGACGGCGAATGCCCGTCACGTTGATAATGTCCCCTTGCGGGAAACGCTTTTTCAACGCGCTGGAAATGAGGTGAGTCTTCATTTCGCTCGTACAGAACCGCATCGACGGTGTGCTCCAGGGAAGAATAAGCTTCACGCAGGACAGCTCCTCGTACCGCAGAACACTGTTGCGCCATCTCACCTCCCAGCGGTCCAGCATGTCGCCGGCCTGACGCCGAATCACGAGCAATTCCCACCCCAATCGATGAGCCAGACGCTCGCAACTCGGCAGGCTGTCTTTCCACTCGATACGGCCGAGGTCGGAATGCACCAGTAGACGCGGTCCCTTGTGGCCGATCGCATCCAGGTGCTTTGCCACCGCGATGGCACAGGCATCCGAGTCCTTGCCGCCCGATACCCCGACCGCTACTACGGCATCGCGGTCGAGCAACGCTTCGACTTCCGGGGACAAACAGACCTGATTGGGCTTTCCTTGTGGGGCACCCTCCAGAAACCGGGGTGTGATGAAGTGAACCGGTTCTTCGATAATTCCCATTTCGTTTCTCAAATGATGGAGAGAAACGCTCCCGTGGGGGAGCGCGTCCCCGCACGGGTAAAAGTGAAGCGAGCATCCCTCCTTGCGGAAGCGATGTCCCGCCAAGAATGGATGCAACTTATGCCGCGACAGCCTCGGCTCGCACAAACGACGCAAACGAAATCGACGTCGCTTGTTTGAACGCCAAAAGCGCATGGCCGAGGGCCTTGAACACCGAGACGAAAGGCGGAACGCTGACAGCCTGGCCACATACTTCATGACCGAACGTCTGCGTGACTCCTGTCACCATATCCTCCCAAATCCCCTTGCAGCGAGCATGCTCGCGTACCGTGGGAATTCGGAGAAGATCCGGATCGGCCGGATGCTGCAGGAAGGTCCCGGTGCTCTGACGCTTCGCGAGCGTCTTGTTGAGCGTCGGCACCTTAGTAGATTCTTCGTTGACGATCGTCATCTTGAATCCCTTCCCTGCCGCTTCGTCGCGTTCCTGCTTGTCCTTCAGGTACGTGAGAGGCGACCAGCACTTATCGTCCAGCGCGACGACTTCCATGATCTCGCCCAGCTTGCGAGCCTGAGGCTCGGGCCGTTCGACCAGATCGAAGGAGAACTCAACGCCCTGCGTGACCGCGATCATGCACATGCGCTCGCGATGCTCGAGCATGTTCCATTCGGCCGCATTCAGCACGGTCTCGTGGACGACATATCCGAGGTCTCGGAACATCGAGCGTGCGATCGCCGCCGACGCCGTGTTCAGCCAGCCGGGCACGCACTCGATGGCGACGAAGGCCGGCGAGGCCTGTGCCACAGCCGCAAGTGCCGGTACGATCAGATGCCCAACGTCAGGGTGCGACTCCGGGAACTCCAGCTTGCGCTTCGTCCGCCCGGCATTCGACGCCCCGCTGCACGGGATACCGAGTACCATGCCGTCGAGCTTGGGCAGTTGAGACATCACCCAGTTGTCGAACACCACTTCTTGCATCGGAGCCGTCAGTAGGATGGTCTGCGCGTCGAAAACCGGGTTGTGCTCGACCGCATGCTCCATGCAATCGTCCCGGATCTCGTTCGCGACTGCCAGCCGTGAGCGGATGCCTGCCTCTTCCAGCCCCGTATGAGCGGCTCGGTCGAGGATGCCGATTCCCGACGAGAACGAACCCATGAGCAGCGGTTCGTCATTCGCGAGCTTCGACTTCAGCCGGTCGAGCCGTTCCTTCGCACGGACTTCCGAGGCGATCGGAAGCACGAAGATTCGGCGCAGCTGCACCACGATGCGGACGGCCGTCAGGCCCATGCGAACGAAGATGCCGAGGAGACTTTCGTTCTGGATGTCGATCACCGGAACCGCGCGCTCGCGCACGACCTTCTTGGATACGACACGCTCGCCATCGTCCGCCGCCTCGAGGACCAACATACAGCGGTCCTCATCGAGCTTGGCTCTGAGCTTCATGCCCGGCAGGAAGCCAGCACGGCTCGCCTGAGAGCCTTCGATCCACAGACGCGGCGTGCCTTTGTTGCTGCCGAGCTTGCGGATCTCCATGCCTTGAAGGGATTTCATATGCTTCTCCAGGGGAACGTGCGAGAAGCGCTCCCTGCGGGAACGGTTCCCGCAAGGGTTGAAAGACAAAGTGGATTACTTCGTGAACCAAGCCGCCGTCTCGAAGAGGTGCCGCGCGGCGTGGTCGTGTTCGTCGAACGCGACCATCTTGCCGCCGTAGCCTTCAGCGACGGCGCGCTCGATCGCGACCTCGTAGTGCTCGCCCTCGTCCATATCGACGTCGGCAACGGGCAATTCGAACGTGCGGATCTCGGGAATGCCTTGCGAGCTTTCACAAAGGACCGCCACCTTGATGCTGGTGCGCTCCTCGTCGATGTTCGGCTTCAGACCGAGCAGACGGTACAGGTTGTCTTCGGCCTGACTGAGCTCGGCAGACAGCCGTGCACCTTCCGCGTGCCCATCGTCGGAGAGACGATGGTCGCCGCGCAGGAACGACGCTTCGCCGTGAGCCGCGATCGCCGCCTTAACGCGATCGGCCCAGCTCGACGGATACGAGATCTCTTCCCAGGCTTCGCCGCGGGCCAGTTCGGTTCCGTCGGGCAACACGGCCGTGGTGATATCGATCTGGTAATGATTCGCCGGATCGCTACCTTCGACCGTGGCCTGCTCGATACTCTGACCCGGACGACGGAACGGGTATTCGATCAGCACGTGACCGTTTTCGTACATCAGGCCATTGGCCTCGTACTCGCCCGGGCCATCGGCATCGGTTGCCTTGACCAAGACTGCGTACGGAAAGACCTTCCCCACGAGAATCGGGGCGATGAACGACTTGATGTTTTGCTGTTTCATGTGTGCTCCAATGAACCGCGAAGCACACGCCCACCAGGGCCGAGATGCCCCGCATGGGTTTAGAATCACCGGATGGTGAGGATTGACTGCGATCAGACCGCAACCGCAATATGGCTAGATTTCGGACTAGCTGCCGTTGGGAAAACGGACCTATTCTGCCACAAACTTCCTGCTGGGAAAATTCCCCAGCTCGGCACACAAAAAAAATCCCGCCGGCACTCCCAAAGGGAGCACACGGCGGGCGGGTTTCAGGCTGATCGATTACACATCGAACGATGGGGTCGACGGCTTGTGCCCAGGCTCCGGCTCAAGTTCCGATCGCGAAATCACTGCACAGCTACGCACGTGCGCGTGCTCGTCATGCAAGAGCGCGTTTCGGGCGACGTCATCACATTTCGCAAACAGCATGCTTGCGACGACAGCCCTTCCGCCTCGATCAAGTTCGCGGAGGTCCGACTCCAAGATCACCGCTCGTTGACTCAGGGTGAAAATCTCGGCTTCGCGCAGCTGATACAGCTGATGGACGACCGCATGAGGCATCGAGCCTTTCACCGGATATTGCTCAGCGAGCATTCGTGATGTAACCGGCTTTTCCAGCAGTTTCCGGTCGCCGATTGCGCTGTTGTGACTCGCTCGAGACGCCGCCAGATAGCTTCGGGTCGCCTCGCTGGCTTCCTCCAGTGCCTCCTGTATCATGCCGTCCTCGTCCGGAAACAACCCTTTCATCTGGTTAACCTGAGTCTCCAGTGAATCGACTGCACCGTAAAGCGATCCGGCCACTTCCTTCCAGTTCGCCTCGGCAGACGCGATTGCAGGCTTGCTCCCTTCCCGCGCCGCCGGCAGTTCCCCCTCGTTTGCTCCGGCTTCGCAAGCCAAGGCATTTTCGAGGGCAACAGCCTCCTCTCGCAGCCAGGAGGGAGTATCCCCGCCGAAAGCTTTGAGCAGTGCCTGTGCCGCGTCGCGGACGGTCACTTCCGGCCGTTTCCGATCATGTGACTGATACGCCAGCAACGCCCCGGAATCCATCATCGGATGGGCACCGGCGAGAATCGCCGATCGAGCCTTTTCACCGTCCTGTCGCGTGCCGAACGGGCCAGCGATGTTTTCTTGCCGGTCGACATCAAAGACAACGAATGGGGCATTTACGCCGTCACCAGCGAAATTGCCATGCTCATCCGTTCCATCGACAACAAGACTTGTCTGAGCAGTGACCGAATTGATCGCGTCTCGCACGGTGTCTGGCAATTCGATGAACTCATCAAGGTAACCGTCCACGATGAACGCTATCGCTTCGTCAAACGTCACCGTCTCGGCAAGGCTGACGTAGGCGCTGGCCTCCGAAATCAGGCCATCTGCACGCTCTCCCACAACCATGAAGATTCCGTCTTGCCTAACGTGCGGGACCGCGTGGACGTCGATCTTGACAGACGGCGCTGCCTCATTGACCTCGACCACGACGTTCAACGCCCGCATGCGCTGCACCGCTGCCATGATGCTCGTAGTAATGCGATTCGGAGGTGCTTTCAACGCGGCGGAATCCGCTTCAGCCGGGACTTCCCGCGTATACACACGGGTCTCGCGAAATGCATCGCCGCGAAATTCAGCCTCAGCAGCCAGTTTCCACGCCAAATTCCAGAGAGGATGCAGTTCGTCGCCGATACAGGATTCCGGATTCTCCGCAAGGCCGCATTCTACAAAGGCATCGAGCATCAGCATGTTCGCGTCACAGAAGTCGTGGGTATGGCATACCCCAGCGATTTCTTCGACGCGGTTCCGTTCACGGACTTGTGTGAGCTCCGCTCCCGTCAACGACAACGCCAATTGACGGCAGAAGGCGATTGCTACACGCACTGCAGCTTCGTGAAACTGGGCCAAAAACGACTTGCCACTTTGCTCGGTCATATGTGCTCCGTTGATTGCATAGCGAAGCACACAGCCCACCGGGACTGAGATGCCCCGCATGGGTTTGAAATAGTGGCCGGGGAACCCAGCCTAAGGATCAAATCCCGATCCCGGGCGACAGCGGAATTCCGCCATCGGCCCGGCACCGGTTTCTCGTCATCTCCTGACGTAGAGCCAGTAGAGAACGCACGCTACGAGCCACAGCAGCCACGCGACACAGAAAACGCCGTCGAACGCCGGCTTCAGTGTCTTGTGCCTGGCTGTTGCCCTGCCCAGTTGGGCGCCCACGAAACCACCTCCGAGGGTGATCAGATGCAGCCATGCTTCCTTGATGCGCTTCTCCCGCTCCACTGCCCGGCGTTTGTCTTCGACGAACATCACGAAGGCAACGACGTTGATGCAGAGGAACAGGATGCGGAACGCACCGGGAAACAATGGCGACAACACGATCAATCCTGACGCGAAGGCAAGTCCGGTCAGTTCCCGAAACGGTTTCGGCTTTGCTTGTGTCTGCATACCCCTCCTTTCGGGATTGAACATGACGAAGATCATCCCCGGTCCAGGCCGGGAAGCTCGTCGAACTTGGTGAAACTGATGCCTGCGCCGGTGTAGGTTGCGATTTCGCCGTACACGACGACGCGATCGACCTGCAGCTGCGCAGCACGCGCTTCCTCGAGCAGCTTCTTGTAGGTTGCGCGATTCAGTACGCCGTTGACGACGAAGATACCGGTCCCCTTGGAGACGGCGGTAGCCCTTACGAAGCCTGCGAGGTACTGGTACCCATCCACCGAAGAGACCGCGGCGTAGCTATACATCCCCAGCACCTGCAACTTCAATGATGCCGATGGCACATTGTCTGCCGCTGCGGATTCAGCTTGCTTCGCAGCCTCGCGGCGAGCTTCATTCTTCACCACCGTGTAGTCGCCATAGGCCATTCGGTCGATTCGAGCGAAATCGAGCCCATGTTCGTCACATAGAAAGCGAAGGTCCGACAGCATGCCGAGAACCGTCTGCTCGATACCTTCCGGTGTCGTCGGATCGGATTCGAACGTCTGGTCCGCAACACGCCACGACTTGAGGGATTGCCCGACGCGCACAACCCGCATGCGCGGACTGTAGATCAGGTCCTCGGAGAACTCCGGCATCTCTGCCGGAACTTTGATATCGACAGAAACCGTGTCTGCCGTGTTGGTCTGCATATCCCGCTCCTGACACAAAGGGCGAAGCAGGATCCCAAGCGGGAACGTGCCCCGCATGGGTTGAGTAAAGGCGGCAACGCCGCTTCTGGCTGGAAATGGCCCAGCTACCGTCGAAACTGCCGAGAATATTACCAGAACAGCGGCATCTCGAGCTTAATCGGACTTGGAGTCACTGGTGGTGTCGGAATCCGGTTGCGGGGGGCTGTTCGGGCGCGTCTGGGTTATCGATCCGGATTTGCCGTTCAAAGCCCGTGTGACGTCGGTGTCCACCTTCGGATCCATAACAATCACCCTGCCGCCTTCGGCGATGATCCGGCTCATTTCATCCATTCGCTCCTTGGTCAGTACGTCATTCAGCGGGCCATGCAGCGCATGATGACTGTGTCCGAAAAAGCTTGCCGGCGAGGGCGCCCAACTGCCGTCCTCAGCCTGCGTCCAGTGCTTCGGCGCGAACGAAAGACCATCCTGGTAAGGTTGCCCATCCCGCATGCGCAGATCGTCGTGGATGAACGGCATATCCGGACTGAGGGGAACCTGATCGCCGGCCGAAAATCGCTCGGACACAAGTCGCCTCAAATCCTGCAGGACGTAGCGCCCGACGTCCTCGGGAGGCGGCATCCGAAGATCTTCCGGCTCGCGCCATTCCTGCGAGAATTCCGGCGGCTCGGAGCCATTCTGAAGTTCGGTCCAGTTGACGATCTCCGCGATCCGCGGCTTGTCGCTGCGCTCCATGCGGACGACTATATCAATGGCTTCATGAATCGACCCGACGCCTCGACCGCCCAGCAATTCCGTCAGCGTTGGGATCACGTCCTCTACGCTGCGCGCGTACAGGGTCCCTAAACCCCCGCCGTAAGCGGTCCAGGAGCGCAGAACGTTGGAGGCGATTCCATCCCGGATCTCGTCGAAAGCCACTCGACGATGGCCAAAGTGCGGGTGTTCGTCCGGCCCGCGTTCAATCTTCACGAATCGGTCGACATTTGGCGGATACTCCGCGTCGCCTCGTGTCACCTCGCAGACCACGAATGCGTCCCCGGGAGCACGAATCGCCATTTCGTTGAGCAGCACATGCATCAGAAGCGATTTGCCCGACGAGGTAGCTCCGATGATCAGAATCGACTTTCGTTGGTCGATCAACTGATCGAAACGACGACGGTGTTCGAGCGAAATGATTCCTTCGGCAAGCAAGGCATCGAGGGTCGACGGAAATGGTCGCTTCACCCTGAAGACATCCGTGACGCTGGAGAAATCGACATCCCACGTCAGGGCGTCCGAATACCCGAGTTCGGCGAGCCGTATGCGCAGGTCGTGGTAGGAAAACAGAAAGAATCGTACTGCGGTATCTTCACCAACCGCCAACGCGGCGTTCAGCGCAGCCAGGTTATTGTGGCCAAGAGCACGGGCGAGCGCTTCAAGCACATGGGAGTGCTGAACGCCCGGCAACTGTTGCCTGGCCGCCCGCTTGAGTTGATTGAAGGAATTCCGGCTGAGAAATGCTGACGGCATGACGAGTCCTTTTGATCGAGGTCTACATACCGGCGATTCCATGCAGACCTGACAAAAGGTCGTCTTGCGAGAAAAAAGTAAGCCGCCTGTTTAACCCGCCGGCAGGTTGGGATGGCATCCATCGGATAGCCTAGCACACGGCCCCAGGCGCAGCAATTCCCCCGCGGAAATGAAAAACCCGCCGCACGGCCCGAAGATCGGGACGTGCGGCGGGTTCATTCAGAGCTGGACCAGCTTGTAGTCATCGAGCACGACGCTGCGAGCCTTGCGAAGTTTTGCCCGGATCTGGGCGTCCGTCGGGTTCTGCATGTAGTACGAGACAGCCACGTCGTCACCGTCGTTACGGTGAATCCACGCGTCGACGCGATGTGTGTAGCCTTGCTTCTTGTACTTCGCGTCATTCTCGGCCATTCGACGGGCTTCCTTCTTCCGCCCTTCCTCGAACTCCGCATTGAGCTTGGCCATGAAACAGCGCTCGCACTGCTTCTCCCGGTTCGTTCGCACGGTATCGGGATCGAAGGCGGGCTTACCGCACTTCACACAAGCGATAACGCCGATCGTCTCGAGTAGTCGGCTCATATCACCGACCGTCGCATCAGCGAAAGCAAGTTCCTTCTCGTGCACGTACGCCTTGCCACCGCCCTCCGACATGGTCACCGAGATTTGGAACCCGTACGTCGGATTCATCCAGGAACACGGGGAGACCTCGGCCGTCAGGGTTGCGCCAGCGATTTCGCGCGAAACACTCGCCTTCTTGAGGTCCGTTTCCGGACTGGATTGCTGATTCATATTTCTGCTCCTGTATGAGATACGCGAAGCAGACACCCCAGCGGGATGAATGCCCCGCATGGGTAGATAGCCGGGTGTCCGGCCAACATGAGAAAGCGGGGAACCCGCGTTCGGCTGGAAAATGGCCCAGCTACCAATCAAAACTAAGTCATTGTGCCATAGTTTCCTGACAGGAAGTTATCGATCAAAAAGGAAACCCGCCAGCACCCTCAAAGGGATGCGGCGGGTCATTATCTGCACCAGATCAATACCGGCGATGCTTCGCAGCGGACTGAGCGGCCGCATACTTCTCGGCCATCGTATCGAGTCGGTCGGTTTCGACGCTCGGCGTGTCGTACGAGTTCATGCCTCCCGGATTCGACCCACGCCAGGCGGCGCAGGCGGCTTCCATCGTCAGATGCCCCGTCGAACACCACATGAAGGTGTCATAGTCGTACTCGACATCCCATTCCGGATCGTCACCCGTCTGGTAGTAGTCGAAGAATCCCCGACTCCAGGTACCGTTCCGGCTGGGCCACACTACGTTTTCGCGATTTTGGCTCATTGCGATTTCAAAGATGACGAGGACGTCTCCCCTGCGGGGAGACTTCCCCGCGGGGGTTGGACATCAAGCCCGGTTACGCCTACGCGGCCAGGCCATCTTGAACGGACGAAATCTCCGCACGTTTCAGAACAGCGCTGCCTGCTGCAACTGACGTTGCGGAACCGGCAACGGTACGGCCATCGCAACGACCGGCACAACATCCGCCAGTCGCTCTTCCACCTCGAACGGGTTTGTGTCCCACGTCGAGCGATTCAGCTTGGCATTGAAGCCAGCCTCTCCGTCTCCGACCAGCGGGGTCAACCGCCGGGCACGCCCCCACTCACGGACACGAAAACGTTGGATCGTCACCGTCTCGCTTCCGATCTGGAAATCGATCGGATCGCGGAACACGATGACATCTCCGGCGTTCGGCGCCGCGGCACTCTCGAGCGACTTCTGCTCGTATGCCCTGCGCTGAGCGTCACGCCAAGCTGCGGCGTTTTCCAGGTTTCGGCCCGAGCCGGGGGGTATCTTCTCGATCGCCGTGAGCTGATTGAAAAGCGACCTCGGCATGGATGTTTCGCCCGGGTCGGAGAACTCCCAGATCGGTTTCCAGCAGAACTCCTTCTGGTCACGGGAGATCTTCACGAATTCCGCGTAGTTGAAGCCCTCCCCGGTCGCCTTGATCGTCATGCGCACGACGAACCAGAGACCGCCTCGTCCGGGTTTTCCGTCGAGAACCTCGTAGGTCGCCACGTCGTTTTCCACCCTTTTCCCGGCGTAGTGGGTATCGACATGACGCAGCATCTCCATTGCAGATTTGCCCGGAATATTCCGGGTACCGCTGTAGCCCATGACCTGCTCCTAAGTAGATCGAAGAGGCAGACACCCCATCTGGGATGCCTGCTCCCCGATGAGTTAATGAACAACAGACGACGCGACGGCCCCGATGAGATTCGACCGGCTCGCAACTCGCTGATCCGGGATACACCACGGCGCCGACTCGTACCCGGGCAACATCCTGATCGCCCTGGCACGGATGGCCGAGACGATCTTGCCGGCGAGCAACGACGGGTAGTCTTCGAGCCCTTCGACCTGGCACTCGTATCCCTCGCAAAGCTTCAGGATTGCCACCGGCTCCGGCAGCGTCGCCATCGGCAGGTAGGCGTGCGGGACGTGGATCTCGCACTTGCCATACTGCTTGGTGACCGCCTTGACGTTCGCCTTGAACAGCTCGCCCGCGATCCATGTACCGGCCGCTGCACCGCGGTAGTCAAGCTTCAGATGCGGCAGGCAGATCTGGTGCTGCACGGCGTAGGCCGCGAGCGTGCTGATGTGGGCGTTCGAGCAGAGAAAAATTGCCATCTTGTACTCCTCATTGGAAATCGCAAGGAGCACACACCCTGAGGGATGTGCGTCCCCACAGGGTTAAAACATGAGCGCAGCCTCGATGGCGGCTCTAAAAAAGCGAATCAGGCTGCAGCTTGAAACGTAACGCTGCCGCGCTCGATCAGCCGTTCTGCGAAGTCCTCGACCTGGTAGTTCGGATACCACCAGACGTTCCCGAGAACAACGATGCTGCCATCGTCCTGCAAATCGATCGCATCGGAGAGCATCGGCGCGTCCGTCAGGGCACCGACGTCGACAGGGGCGATCCCGAAGAGCTTCGCGTTACCCAGAAAGCCCAACTGATCGAGCATGTCGTCCAGGAACCGGACGTCATTACCACCCACGCGGTCCTTGATGTCCTCGAGTATCTCGCGGTCACGATCGTTTTCGATCAGGAACGTGAGATTTCCCGTGGCTTCGATTATGTGTTTCATGACGCTTCCTATAACTTTGGCAAGGAAGCGTCCCCGGCGGGAATGCTTCCCCACCAGGGTTGTGTTGTGATTCAGCGGCCGTCGCCTTGCGAACGAGCGGCGCTGACTTCTAAATTGAAACTGAGTTTCTTCACTGCGCCGACAAACGGACGATCTTTCCCGGCTTGTATGCAATAAACTCGGTCGATGTGTTCCACTGTCCGCCCGGATGCCCGAGGGAATCGGTGAACTTCAGAGCCTTCGCAACACGCTCGACTTCGGTTCCGTGTTGCGACCTGTCGAGATCGCAAATCCGGAACTTCATGCCCAGATCGGCAACCCGAGCTCTCATTCCAGCCGCTCGGAACGCCTGTCGTACGTCCACGCTGGTGACAGCGGTCTGAAGGCCGGTTGCAGCATTGGAGCAGAGAATAGCGGTCATCTTGTACTCCTCAATGGAAATCGTGAGGAGCACACACCCAGCGGGGATGTGCGTCCCCACAGGGTTAAAAAATCGACGGTCAGCTATTGAGCCATTCGTCGCGTGTCTTGATTTTCCAGCCGAGTGCCTTGGCCGACTCGACGTAGATCTGGTACTCGTCATCGTTCGTGCCGCGCCACCCAGCGATCCCGCGTTCCGCCAGCGTGACCTCCGCGCTGCCTTCCCGCGACATGAGCGCCGCCTCGAAGGCGGCTCTGCAACGCCAGGCGATCAGGTACTCCTTGCCGGGCTCTGCGCAGTGGAGCTTCACAACATTGCCTTCCGCGGCGACCGGCTCGGCACAAAAGGCCATCGCGTGTCCGTTGTAACCGTCCGGAAGAAACACGACACGCGCGGGCCGTGATGCGACGCCCGACAGCTGGGCTTCCTGATCGATAGCAGACTGGATATTCATACGCTACTCCTGGGACGAGCGAGAAGCGCCCACGCGGGAGCAACATCCCGCAGGGTTAAAATGGGGCGCACCGTTGTCGGTGCAGAGAGATCGCGGCCGAGAACACGGCCGGGAATGGCTGGTTTCGGTCCAGCTACCGGGTAAATCAAGCGAAATTATACCCGAGAATTTCTTGACAGGAAGCCAGGACGGTTCCCGACCGCCGCAGTCAGTCGGAAGGCATTCGCCCGGAGGCAGGACTTCAGCATGGGAAGAATGTGGAACGGCCCGGAAACCTGCCGCAACGGGATTTCCGGGCCTGTCTGGAACAGCGTGGCGCGATCTTGCCGGCTTAGAAGCCCGACGTCTTACGGTTGTCGGTTTCCTGCGTGAGGGTCACGAATTTGCCGCGCTTGTCGAAATTCACGACGGTGATGATGTCCTGCCCCGTGGCGGCGCCGACTCCGACCAGCGCTAGGGCTCCCAGGTGCGCTTCGCCATAGTGGAACGTGGCCGTGGTGGTTCCGTCCGCGTTCGTGACTGTCTTCATCGGCTGGCCGAGCTTGGCTTCGACGTCGCTCAGCGTGCTCACGCCTTTGACGAAGCTGGTGTTGACGCTGGCGTCCGGCTTGACGCCTTGCGTGAAAGAGCAGGCAGCGACGTTCAGCAGAGCGGCGGTGGCAATCGAAGCGACAAGCAGTTTGCGAATCATGTTTTTGTCCTCGTAAGCGGTTTGTATCGACGCGGGTACGTCGGATGTAAAGTCATCTTATCGGTGGCGAGCCCGGATTCAAGTGCCCTTCTTCGCCGGAAGCAGATGCATCATGCGGCGAGCAGCATATTAACGGTCCCGATACCCTTCTGCGTCGACTTCCTGGGTCCAAAACGCGAGCTCTGGCCATACCGGAAGCCGGTGACCGGGCCGTAGTGCGCAGAAGCCGGCGTGCGCGAGTCCGTTGATGCCGGCGTAGGAGCGTAAGAACAAGGCCAGTCGAATCGTTTCGCCATCCCCGTCGTACTGGTCGTCTTCGATGATCTCCTCTCTGGAGAAACCGAGGTGCAGTCCCGCCGCGAAGGCCCACGCGGTCGCTTCCGGATCGGAACTCTGAATGACCGCCCGATAGAGCGCCGTGTCCGGAGGAAGGCCCAGCTCCCCCACTTGGCGGAACATTTCACGGCGACCGGCGTACAGGTTGCCGCACATGAGATGTCGATAGCGCTTGGGGGTGATCGCTAGATGCGCCGCCTCGTGCAACAGTACGGAAATCCGGCACGCCGGATCCACCATCAGCTCGCCGCGCTCGATGCGCACGCCCTCGGCGAAGCCGGTCGCACCCGGTTCATACCGAGCCGGAATGCCAATTTTGTTGAAGAAGTCGAGTACGCGATCAAGCGTCCCCGGCCTGTATTTAGGTCGTTTGTTCATTGGATCGAATATCGGCGCTCACTGCTTGAGTCAGCCACACCCTTGTTATAAGCACGGGACACTCAGACGATACCGACATTCTCACCGGTTTCCAGCCCTTTTTCGGTCCTCAAGTACGATCGCCCGCGTTCAGGGGCACGGGCGACAGGGTATTGCGACAATCAGCGTCCGCGGGTCGGTGTCATCCCGCCGGCGCGGCGGTCACCTCGTACCTTGGAATGATCTGCTGACCTTTACTCAGCAACCTGTTCGAGACGTGGATCATAGTGCCGACTTCGAGCTTCTTCATCGGCCGGACGAACGGTGCGAGCCCCTGACTGAGCTCGCCTGCGACCAGCTCTCCCCTCAGGCCAATGAGAAAGTCTCGCCACCAGTGATCGACGTGCGGGCCAAGATCGCGGAGACCGGCCATCTCCTTCTTCAGCGCATCTAGACTCCTGATCAGTTGCTCAGCCTTGGCATGCAGTTCTTCCCGGCTCTCGCGCAACTCAATGAGCCGGTAAAGTTGCCCTGGTCGCACAACGAGTTCGAACTTCTCCACGTACTCCTCGCCGTCCGTAAAGGCATCGAACAGTTCTCGATAAGCAGCCAAGTCAGCGGGCAGTCCCTCGAGGAGGTAGTCCTGTGTTTGCGGGCTCCAATCGGCGTAAGGCTTGGATACCGCGAGAAGACGGTCGAGGTCGAATCTGAACGTTTCGAAATTTCGGGGCATCGCGCGTGGAATCGCGTCGCTTCCGCCGAACTGCGTCACCTCGGAGAGTCTGAACAGAATTGCCCAAACAACTCCTGCGGCGGTCTCAATCTTGCCACAGGTGCTCTCTACGGCTTGTTCGTGATCATGCACCCGACCACTTTGCTCGCGTAGATCCTTGATTCGCTCCTGCACCTTCTCGTCCATCAGGCCTCGAGCGATGCGTGATAGACAATCGGACTGCTCCAGCATGGCGAGATCCGAGCTTCCGCCGGATATTTCCCGAGCTTCCGCCAGCAGTGCACCCGCAACAGCGCTCGGCTCCACTCTCTGCAACAGATCCATCAGCACATACGCTGCGTCGAAATCATACCCACGATCGCTTGCCATGATCCCCTCTCGCCGAATCGGTTCCTGCCACGAAGTTTCCGTCAGCATACCCGAAATGCAAACGCCCGCATCCGGTTGGGACCAGAGTGCGGGCGTCTATTTCGTGCTTTGGGGAATCAGTGCGCCAGGCTCGTGGCGAACAACTGGCGCGACACCGACTCGCGCATGGAGTTCAGCTTCTGAACGCAAGCCTCGACGAGGTCCTTGTCCTTGGCTTCCTCTGCGTTTTCCTTCACCGTCGAAACGAGGAAGTACTGCCGGGGCGACTTGCTGTCCGTACTGAAACCATAGTCGGCCAGAATCCGGTCGAGACGGTCCATTGCCGATTCGCCGGATACCGCTGCTTTCACTGCGTTTTCTGCCATGACGTTCTCCTTCTGGTGCTTTGCGAAGCACTCACCCCGGACAGAGATGGGTGCCCCGCCCGGGGAAAGGAGTCCGCCACCCTTACGGGATGGCCGGCTCCAGGAAGTCGGCCTTGCGGCCACGTCAAATGCGGCCAACCAGCATCGCTGGCTGGCTGCGAACGGACACATCACGCGGCATCGAGCGCCTGGGCAGGGTCGCCGCTATGGTCTGCCGCCGCGAACGTGATTTCGTAGGGATCGACTGGTTTCGAAGCCGCACGGCCCGCGCGAACGGATGCCTCCCGCTGAGCGCGCTGTCTGGCCAGCAGCTCATCGAGATATGCGATCGCACGCTTCTTCGATTTGCTCATGATGGATTCCTAAAAGAAAGTGACTTATTGGAGTCCACGTTCCCTCCGGGGAAACACGGACCCCAGGGGGCTGAAGAAGGAATGGCTTACTCAGCCGTTTCGGCGATTTGCCAGCCGGCCGTGCCGAACTGGGCGTCGAGCTGGTCGCCGGTCAGGCGATCAGCGTTGTCCCGGCAGTCACCATCGGACTTCTGAGGGTGAAAATAGCCGCAGCAACCGCAGTCAATCACTTCGATGAAGGGCATCGTCTACTCCTTGAAAAACGCGAAGCAGACGTCCCACGCGGGATGAATGCCCCGCGAGGGTGAGCACCGAATGGTGCGAGGAAGGTTACGGCCCAAGATCGGCCGATTTGGCTGGCTTCGGTCCAGCTACCGTGAGAATCGCCCCCATCATACCAAAAAATTTCCTGACAGGAAGCTGTGATTCCGTCGCTGCGACCGGGTTAGTGCTGGAAAATCGCCGCGCCGATCACGACAACGACGCCCGCTGCCAAGATCGCCACGCAGACGTACCACTGCCGCTTCAACTTCTTGATCCCGGAAACCTCGTCCAAGACCTTAAAGACCTCCGCTACCTCTTTTGCGTTTGCCCGGGACACCCTGTAGTGCGTTTCGCTGACTGGCACGAAAAGGTACGTATCCTCGCCAACAATCGTGCTGCCGGCCGACGTCAGCGCATTGTTCCATGCGCGCGATCGCGGCTTGACCTGCGCCGTCTCGGTCAGCCACTTTTCAATCTCTCTCTTCGAGTACACCCGGTCATCATGCAGTTCGACCGACATTCCCTTCCCCCTAATAGCCAGTAGCCGTGACCAGGCCGATCATGCCCGCGCAGACCAGCGGTGCAAGGCAGTTCATGCACCCTATCACTGGTCCGCGCCGCACATTCTATCGCCAGAACACGTGGAGACAAGCGAGCCTCATAAATGCTTTCCAGTTCCATTGATGCACTCGGACTGCCGCAAAAACAAAAACCGCCAAACGCCCCATGAATTGGGACGTTTGGCGGGAAGGATCACCACTTCGGTTATGGGCGCGATGACTCGCCTTGCGTAACCTGGTTCCGGAGAACCAGGTTTGCGTGGCGGGCCATGTCCTCGATATGACTGGCCCGCAATGTTTCTGCGAGTCGCAGGCCTTCGAGAAACGACGCCACCTCGAACTGCTCAGTGGAAAAATTGTGCTCGACAATCCATTGACTGCTGGACTGTCGAACGATACAGATCCATTGGCGAACCTCGTCGTTGCTCGCCACGGTCAGGCGAAATGCACCGTCCGGCAGCAGTTCGAGGCTGGGGAAAAGCTCCCGAATCGCCGCGAACATCTCCGGTGCCGCCACGAACAAGGGACGGATGGCTGCGTATTCGGCCTGGCGCTCGACCAGTTCCGGATCCGCGCCGCCGTCTCGGCGATCGTCTCGATCGGTCTCCTTCCAGTCCTCGAGGAACTGGTCGGCCAGACCGAGGAGACGGTCAGCATCGGCCGTCGAGAAGCCCGAGGCGGTGGGCTTTGTGGAGGCGACCGGGACGGTGCTCTTGCCAACCGGCAGATAGTTGATCTCCGCTTGTTGAGCGAGCTCCGCGAGGAAAGCGACATCCTTTTGAGCTGTCGTCGCGCCGGCCGGCGCCTGAAACCCGACATCGATACGAATACCGTCGTAGGCCAGGTAACCCTCGAAGGCTTCGACGACTTGGGATTGAGTGTTGTTCATGCGCTACTCCAAGAAAAGTGCGAGAAGCGCCCCCTTTCGGGAACAGCTTCCCGCAAGGGTGAAGAAATTCAGGCACCGGAAGTGGTGCCGACATGCCTGCTTAGCAGGCAAAAAGATCCGCAGCTCGCCGGAAATCGTCGATGCCTTGCCGTGTCAGTACTGCATCCGGAAAGCGGTTTGCTCCCCCCAACACGTAGTCAAGCATCAATTCGCTTCCGATCCAGTTCCGGCCAAGCCGCTCAGCCTCAGCGCCAGTCTTGAACGAACCCGAGAACGGGTCGTAGACGGTGTCGCCTTCCATCGTGCACAGCTTGATGAAATGTTCCGGGACTGCGCCCGGAAACCGCGCCGGATGGACCGGCAGATTCTGCTCACGGCAAGCCTTCATGTAATGACTGTTCGACTCTGTATTCGCCGCGACGATCAAGGTGTGCGGTATCGCCCCGCCGTTGTCGACGTCGAATGCCCCAGCCGAAAGCTCGTGGCCACTGGGTCGTACTGCCCCCTTCTCGCCACCAGCGGCAATGCGCGATCGCATGGACTCGCTGTACGGCACGAGTACCTGCGAATTGTCGGCGTACGGCTCGCCGTTTGGTGCGAGCCAGTAAATCTGCTCGAGCGACGGCTTGACGCGGACGCGGCGCACGGTGACCCACTCCGCCGGCGCTGGCATCTTCGACGGGTTGTGCCATGCATACCGGGAACACAGCTTCCATCCCAGATCGTCCTCGAGTCGGATGATCAGCCGTTCCTGATACGTCGACAACATCGGCACGCCGCTCTGGAATACGTCTCCAAGGTTGAGCACCACCGAGCCGTCGCCCGCCAGCTTCTGCGGCCACAGTTCAGCAATCCGCATCAGCCAGTCGAGATACTCTTCGACTGGCTTATTGCCATACTGCTTTTCGCGCAGAAGCGGATACGGGGGCGACGTCAGGATCAGTCTGAGAGATCCGTCGTCGATGTGTGCGACGGCCTCCTTCGCTTCGCCGAACAGCGCCACGCCTTTGCTCGTCGTGAAGATGGTGATGACGATGCCAGGTGCGGCCTGACGCAGTGCGTCTCGCCCCTTGCCTGTCAACTCCCATTCGCCGCGACCAGACGCGTTGATCAGTCCCATCAAACGGGCGCGCTGCTGCGCCCACCTGACAGATCGCTGGTACACGTTGACATTTCGTCCGGCGAGTAGCGTCGTTTCCTGTTGTTCGACTTCCGGCACGCCGCACTTGAGTGCGATCGCGTCGTAAAGGTCGTGGGTATGCGCCTTGCCGCCGCCGTTTTCGATGCAGTCGAGTAACGGCAGCACAATCTGGTCTTGCGAGACCTTGCGGCGTGGCCGCGAACGAGGTTGATTCATGGTCTGCTGCTCCGGGAAACGCGAAGCAGACAACCCTGCAGGGCTGTGTGCCCCGCTAGGGTTCAAGATTCGGCACCAGCTAGGGATGCCAGGATTGCAGCCGCAGAAGGGCCGAGGCTGGATACGGACCAGCTACCGTGGGAAATCAGGTTGATTGTACACGATTACTTCTTGATGGGAATCAGCCAAGCGGAGCACCGACAGCGCTTAGTCGGGCGGTCGAGCTACTTGGCCGACGAAAATTCCGGCGCCCGCTCGAGGTCCCGGACGTCCATGAACTCCTTGAGACGCTGACGTCTTTGCCGCGGGCGCAAGTCGAAGTCCACATAAACGTGATCTTCGAAGGGGCGGCAGCACTGGGAATTGACGGTACCAGTCCACCCGGCCCGGCGGGCCTGCTCCGACTGAGGGAAGTATCTGGTTTTCACGTCGTCGGAGACGCGCACCCGATCTCCGGGAGCAAACGGATTTACTTTGGCTTGGATGTTCGTAGCACGTGAATCTCGGCCTACGTCACTGGCACTATGCTCTCTACCACCCAAAACGGCGACCGCGTTTTTTTCGCTCATCATTTTCCTCAGCAATGCTTGTTCCCGTCAGGCTAGCAAGGCGCTTCACGAAAGCAAGTCCCTTGGCCTGCAGCAATGGCGAATCGCCCCTATTCGAATCTGCCCATGCGGTTCGTGCTTCCCCCCGGGGAATTTATCTGGGGAGCCAACCTCACGAGCGGGAGACTACTTTCTCGCGGAGACGGGTAACGGCCCGCATCGCATCGGTTTCCTGCAGCGCTATAAAGCGACCGAAGACGCCGTTGATCACCTGCACGCCGTCGTAGACCTTCATACTGTCGCGGTACACGAAAGCGTCGTTCTCGCGGACGTGCCCGTTGCGCAAAAGATGATCCACCACGGCGAGTATGTCGTTCGTGACGCTGCACCCACCCTCGTCCCGATCGATCACGACCGCGACCTGGTCGACGCGCTCGATGTCGATGTTGGATCGTAGCGGTATGGGCTTCCGGGTGCGTTGAACGAATTTCCCATCGCTGGCCATGGTGATGATTGTTGCCGCCGTAGCCACGATGCTCGACATCACTCCGGGCGAGAACACAGTCATCCGCCCGTAGACGTCGTGAACTTCCAGTTTCATGCCGGAATCAATATCGACGACATCGGCGCAGCCATGCTTGCGGAGCAGATCCTCCAGCTCGTCCAGGCCAAACACCACGTCGAACAGCCCTTGCCGTCGCCGTCTTATCTCGATCACATATCCTCCCCTGCCATTCGAAACCCGCGATTGAGTCATTATCCTGACCGCGCCCTCGTTTTCAATGGGCGGCAGCGTGGAATTCACTCTCCATTAACGGAGAATCCCCTTGTACAGCTTTGGGCAACCTGGGGGCATCAGGCACGTCTTGGTAAGTATCTGCTGACACGAGCCGCCGAGATTCAGGACCGGTATACCGACAAAAGGAAAAGGCCCGTGGAACCCCCAAAACGGGCGCGCCACGGGCCGTATGAACGACACTTAAAGACAGATGTGTCGAGACAGGTGGCAGGAGATTCCCGAAGGATGCTCCTGCCCTACGCTGGTCGTGAACTTAAAAGACCGCGGGCGCCTAGCTGTTGAGCCATTCGTCGTAGGTCTTGACATTCCACCCCAACTCGATTGCGTTGGCAACGTAGATTTGATACTCGTCGTCATTAGCACCGCGAACCGGCGTTTGACAGTCCGCCGCCGGCGTGAGCTTCGGATCAGACATACGTCACCTCCAACTGGTCGAGGCCGGCTTTCACCACCCCAGTGAAATCGCGGGGGCCGCTATTCACGGGGATGGCCTTCAGAACGGCGTCAAGTTGCTCGCCGTCGTCTCTCTCGATCATTTCGATGATTGCCGTGGCCACATCGCCGCGCACCCACCCAGCCGCATAGCGGGGCGCCGTGAAATACACGACCTTCGGACATACCGCGAAGCAGAAACTACCCACGCGACGTGTCGTGAGCGGGTTCGCATCCGCGAAGATCATCGCGTCAAGCTTAGCCTTGCGACGCTTGTCTTCGTCTCCGGTTGGGTACGGAAACTGAATCATCGCGCAGGCCTGCACAAGCACGTAGCGTGAGAGAGCGTCGAGCGTCCCCTCGTAAAGCCATGGATCGTGCTGGCACAGACTCCAGCCGCGATGCTTCGAAATCGCCAGCAGTTCCATTCCCCTCCGCTCGTGCGGGTTGAGATCGAAGATCTGCGGATATTCCTGCTCGCGGATTTTGGAAGGATCTGGGGTCCACTCGAGCGCGACGTTCACGATTTCATCTTTCGTGACCTCGCGCAACTTGTAATCCCCAATCTCGTTCCTGGCCGCATAGCTGATAGCAGCCGATGCGGACAGAAAGTGCTTGATCGCACTACCGTTTCGATACTGGATACCGTCCATGGTGACTGCTCCTTGAGTTCAGCGGAATTAGCCCTGGCGGGCGTGCTCCGCAGGGGATCATGTGAACAGTCACTTGGACGACTTGCGGATCCGCCTGCAGGCCGGTCCGAAATGAGCGTCGAAATGGTCGCCGGGCAGGCGTTCGCTGTTGTGACGGCAATCCCCGTTGGATACCTCACGGTGGGAACGGCCGCCGCTATCGCATTGCACAACGTACGTGAAAGGCATGGTCTGCTCCTAGAGGGTAGCGAAGCAGACGCCCCTCCGGGACGAAAGCCCCGCGAGGGTAAGACACCAGAGTGGTGTGAATGGATGACGGCGAAACAGCTGCCGTACTGGCTGGGTTTGGGTCCAGCTACCGTTGAAAACGCCTTAAATATAGGCGAAAAACTTCCTGTCAGGAAATAAATTGCAGTGCCGATCCGCAATCTTCTTGCGACGTGGAAGTTAGCTATCACCAGGCCGGCTGGTGAATCGGCATTTATGAGATCCGGCGGGCACCAGCCAATCCGTAGAATCCACCGCCACCGACGATCTCAGCAACCATGTAGGCGAAGACGCCCAAATGAGGTCCGCTGGGGCAGTCGCAATACCATTCGCCCAGCAGACAAAAGGAAACGGGCTCGCGAGGGCGCTGAAAATCGGCCATCAGATAATCGCCGGGCGGGGGACCGGAAAACACGCCGCCTGCGACCTCGATCCTGTCGAACTTGTAGGGGAACGCCCCCTTGACGTAGTCGGTTGCAGTTTTTGCGTCGTACATGGTAGCTGCTCCTGGAAATTACGAAGCAGACGTCCATCGGGACAGAATGCCCCGTATGGGTTGAGGTGAGTTGAGGCGCGTGATGGCGTCGGAAGTTCACGGCCAGAGGCCAATTGGCTGGTTGCGGCCCAGCTGCCGATAGGTCGAATCAACGCCGATTATACAAACTTTTCCCAGTAGGGCCCATCTCTTGCGTTCTCGTCAGGAAGTATCGGACACTAAGAATGAGCACAGCCCCCTTCTAGGACCGCCTTGAAATAGGACTACATGCAAGGGCCCTAAATAATCGGCATCTGCTGCCGTAATTTACGGGCACATCCCGCGCGATCGCGCTCGCCGGCTGCATTGGAGAATGAATGCTGAATCAACTACTTTCCGGAAACATCCCGCTGTCTGGGCCAAACCAGGCAACGCTTTCCCCGCTGGCTGCTCTGGCTCGCATATTGGTTCTGCATGGATTCCCGGCGAGTTCTCCTGCAGGTGATACGCCTGAAGTCGAACCGGCGCCAGTGCAGAACGAGCCGGCAATACCGGACTTCGCGTACTTATTCCACGAGGAAATGTCGATGATGCCGGCAACCTCGGAGCTCGTGCTGTACCTGCCGCAGAATGAGACCCGCCCGCATCCAGTCCGGGTGGTTGAGCGAAGCGCATGCAAGGTGAAGTGGTATGCGATCGAGACCTGGCACGAGAACGTACAGCGGTGGATCGATCGAGACACTGCGACGAAGAAGGGTGCCGCCGAAGACAAGGCTCGTGAGATGCCTTGGCTCGCCACCGTAGAAAGCGAGTAACGCAGTCAGACAGATCCAGCCATGAAAAAACGATTCGAATGCGGCCATTCCGGCTTGGGAAAATTCTGCCATCGATGCGCAAACGAGGCACGTCCTGCACTGATGGCGGCAAAGGCCGCTGAGTCACGCCGTGCCCGTCGCGCCGAAGCAGCGGCGATGGCAGAGGCCGAAGTCGCTGCACGACGTGCTGCGATCGCGGATGACTCTCGCCGCGCCGCAGAGAAAGCTGCAGCGCACCGCTCAAAACTCGTCGCTGCCGCGGCGAACGCGCCGATCGACCTGAGCCCAGCAATGCATCTGCCGGCCGTTCTCGAGCGTGCGTTGGAGGTTCTAGGCAGACTCAAGCAGGGAGCACACCCCCTTACTCTCGGCGGGAAGATGCTGACGTCGCGACGCGGCGATTTTTCGATCCCACTTGGTTTGCGATACCGCCTCCTGGTCGACGCGGCTTCTCTCAAGCCTCTGAAGTTCCTCTCACACGAAAACTACAACCTGCTGGTCTAGGCGGGCAGGCAGCTTACTTCTTCCTCGCGCGAAGCGTATATCCCCGCGCCGCTCGGATGCACAGGACGAACGCGACTGCGCCGGCGATCGGCAATTGAGGTGAGCACTTCGGCTCGAGCCTCATAACGATGGGGATGCTGACGGCGATGATGACCGCTAGACCGAGAGAAAGCCAACGCTGTCGGTTATACAGGGCGAGAGAGTTGATCATGGCGCTAGTCACCGGATTTTATCAATCTCGATCACGTCCACTGGCGATCATTGAGCAGCGAGGCGAACGTCCGCAATTCCGCGTCGATCCGTCGCCTGGCGATCGGTAGGTAATGCCAGATCGGAATCGTCGGCGCTTCGATGAGCCACTGTAGATGCCCATTATCCCGGAAGTTTGCCGTCATGTTCCACCAGTAATTCAGCGCGCCGCCGGCATGCCCATCCCCGATCATTCGGTGGATCTGCAGCGCGATCGTCTCCGGCGCCTCGAACACGACATAGGGGCGGGATGGCCGTGTGGCATGGCCCTCGCATGACCAGAGCGTGTGGACGTCCGCGATAGCGTTCAGCGCATCACACACCGGGCGAATCTTCGGTTCGATCAGATCCATGCTAACGCCGTTTCGCAATACACTCGATCCAGGAAAGCACCATAGCTAACCTCGCTCGCCCGTCGGTTGATACTTGCGATCCAGCCAACGCTCCAGAAGTGCGCCAATGACGATCGCGGCGATCGCGGCCGGAATCCCTACTTTCCACGAGAGGGCTTGATCTTGGCACGCCACCAAAATCATCGGCGCAACGACCCAGCCCAGCAACCCGACCAACAGCGTCCAACCAGGAGCGTGGCCATCGCTTCCCTTTCCTTTCAACCCACGGACTCTTTTCATGCCTTGCATCCCCGCAATAGTCATCCGTTTATCGGCCTACATCAGCCAAGCTTGACCCTCGATGCGAAATACTGGAGACGTCCGTTCAAGAAATCAACTCCGATTACGGCCTGCCGAGCTATGCCCAGTACGGTTCAGCCGTTGATCTTTCAACTTGTTTCCGGACAGCCTTCAAGATAGCTCCGAATCGATCTACCCCACTATTCCAGTCCTCTGACCTTGTCGATCGCCTCCTCAATCCGGTCGACGGCGACCACGGTAAGCCCGTCGATGGGTTGTTTCGGGCTGTTCGCCTTCGGGATCAGCGCCACCGAGAAACCGAGTTTCGCAGCCTCTTTCAGGCGTTCCTGACCGCGTGGTGACGGCCGAATTTCGCCCGCCAGGCCGACCTCTCCAAAGGCGATCAGCCCCTTCGGCATCGCCTTGTTTCGCATGGACGAGTGGATCGAGAGCAGGACAGCAAGATCCGCGGCCGGCTCGGTGATCTTCACTCCACCAACGGCGTTGAGAAACACGTCCTGATCGAAGCATGCGACGCCCGCGTGCCGGTGTAGCACCGCCAGCAGCATCGCGAGCCGGTTCTGCTCGAGGCCAACCGCGAGGCGCCGCGGATTCGGTGAGTGGGTGCCATCGACTAGCGCCTGAATTTCCACCAGAAGCGGCCTCGTTCCCTCCTGCGTGACCATCACGCAGGAGCCCGGCACCGTCTGATCGTGACGAGACAGGAACAGCGCCGACGGGTTCGCAACGCCTCGCAGTCCCTTTTCCGTCATGGCGAACACTCCGAGCTCGTTCACGGCGCCGAAGCGGTTCTTGAACGCCCGGACGAGCCTGAATGACGAATGGGTATCGCCCTCGAAGTACAGCACTGTATCAACAATGTGTTCGAGCACACGCGGGCCCGCCAAGTTGCCCTCTTTCGTCACGTGGCCAACCATGATGATCGCGGTACCGGACTGTTTGGCAATCCGCGTGAGCTGCGCCGCACACTCACGAACCTGGGCCACCGATCCCGGTGCGGAGGTCAGAGCCTCCGAATAGATGGTCTGGATCGAATCGATCACTGCCACGTCGGGCTTTTCAGCCTCGATCGTCCCCTGGATACGCTCCAGTTGAATTTCGGCGAGTAGCTGAAGGTCACAGGCATTCGAATCGTCCTCGAGCAGCGACAGGCGCTGAGCACGAAGGGCAATTTGCGCTGCCGACTCTTCACCGCTCACGTAGAGCGTCTTGCGCTCGCCAGCGATCGCGCCGAGGGACTGCAGCAGAAGGGTCGATTTGCCGATGCCCGGGTCACCGCCGATCAGCACCACGCCGCCAGCAACCAGGCCGCCACCGAGGACCCGGTCGAATTCGCCGACGCCAGTCGAGAATCGCGGCACGTCAGCCGCTTCGATGTCGGCCAGCTTTTGGACCGGGGCGCTCTTTGCGAGGGACTGGAAGCGGTGCGATCCGGATCCGGTGTCGGCAGCAGTTTCGACCAGTGTGTTCCACGCGCTACACCCGGGACACTGGCCTTGCCACTTGGGAGCGGTTGCCCCGCACTCGGTACAGCTATGGACGGTCTTTGCTTTTGCCACGGATGGTTCCTGTCAGGATGGAATCGGGAACAGCCTGAAAGGCCGTGCCTCGATTGGTTGGAACCATGCTGGCAGACAGATGCGGGATTTCAAGAGGACTCAGGTACCGTTCTATGGGATCGACAGCCATCGCAGCATTCGATAACGGTCGCTGAAATGCCCGAGGGCACCCATCTCGTCACGTGACAGTGCCGAACGCGGCGCGCTTTCCCATTCGCCCCACCGCCGCGCGATACGCATCCTCGTATTCTTCGATCTGGAGCCACAGATCGTCGTCGCCCCGTTTGCGGCTCACACCGTTCGCTCGCGTCATCCATGAGTCGGCCTCCGGGTCATACATCGCGTGGAAGGCGTTGAATGCGCCGCCGGTTCCCTCCAGGATTCGGCCGACGACGTAGAGGGTTTCGACTTTTGGCTGTCCTTTCTGGAAAGCAGGAACGAGATCCTCGGCCTGAACCTCCAGTCCGCCGTCGTACATGAGCGAGACAGAAATCCCGGTCGTGACGCTCGCGAGTTGAGCATCCCGCGCACGCTGCGTGAAACAGAAGCTGAGGTCGAGCGCTCGGAAGATACGCCGAATCATGGGGCATTCCTCAATCGATTGCGGCCGCGCACGCGTTGGTCGGGGCCGCCAGGACGTGCCCAACCAGCGGGATCATATCGAGGCCGGCTGCCGTGATCCGACACGGTGCCGCGGCAACACCGCAACCGGAGAGTGCGGCAACGATCGGGGCCAACAGCAATACTCGTTTCATCTGCGATTTCCTGCTCACAAGGTTCCCAGCCGCATTGGCGGTCGACTGATTGACTACCGGCTTCATGACTGGCTACCCGATGCATTAAATTGAACTTGAAGGTTGGACCGGATTCTCTTCGAGACCTAGGGCTAGAGGCGTTTTCGGATGAACCTCAGTCGAGCGGCCGTGTCCTGGCTGAGCGTTTCGGTCTGGCCTGATCGCCTGCGGATCTCCTGGCGTTCCCGTTCGACCCATTGGAGAATATCGTCAGAGTTAAGGGAGCCAGTCTCGGCTTCACTTTGAATCAAGCGGAATCCATCGGTGTCGACCGGCTCGTACTCCGAGAGCAACCCATACACCTTTCCGGAATATGTCTTGTATGGGGACCGTCGATACGCGACCACGCCCGCTAGTATGGCGGCCGCCGCGCTGATGAGGATGCCCACATCGCCACCAACGTGCCACCGGGTGTGATCCAGGCTCGCCTCGAGAGCGTTCACCAGCACGGCGTACAGACCAGCTGCAAAAAGAGCCGTATAGCCGGCCGGTCCAAGCTTGATTGGATGAGATGCCAACTGTCGAGAAAGCCGAATCGTCGATTCGATCTTTGCGAGTTGCCGACAACGGTCCTGATCCGTCATCCGGCCGTGGGGTATGTCCTTCTGGAGCGAATGAGTCATCACGAGCCCGTGCGAATCAGCCTTCGACGCGGCGCAGCTTGACCAGATAGTCCTGGCCGTTGAGCCCATGCACGAGAGCGGTATCCTCGCCGGCGTTCAGCCACACTCGCCGGTTCACCACGAGTTCGCTACCGGAATCCTTTTCCTTCAGTTGGAGGTGGAACGACGTGAGGCCAAACGACGTCTGCTGGATGTCGCTGACCTCCATCTTCCGATACCCGTCCAGCCCGTCACGCGGGCCATTCGTTGCGACGAGATAGCTGAACTGCTCTTCGAAGTTCACAGACTCGCCATGCGTCTGACGTTCGCCGAAGTTGCTGATCGCGCCGCGAGCATCTCGCCGCATCACCTCGACATCGTATCCCTTGATCGGCGTGGTCACCGCCGGCACGATCTGGCTGGGCGCGTCGATCACACCAAGCGGATCGGCGTTTACGGTCGCGGCAGAGAACAAAAGCAGGACTGCGGCAGCAGAAGCCAGGATCTGATTTTTCATGAAATTTCCTTACGGACGGTCGTGCTCAGGAGCCGAGCATTAGGGATGGAGGGAAACTGTGGGCCCCAGCTGGACGATCGCCCAAATCGGCGATCACCATCTGGTCAACGTTGCTTACCGAATTCCTCTCCGGAAGGACGATGTCTGCCGTGTTCGATTCGCGCCGCCGATAAGCCAACGCACCATCGAGGAAGGCAAGCGCTCGGCGTCGCGCCGCGCGGCGGGTGACCAGCCGGCGAATCCGACGCGATACTTCGCATGCACCCTGCAAACTTCCAATCAGAAATTTCGGCACGGGGCTACGTTCTGACTCGGCTTTGAAATTGACCATCGCAAGATGCCTCCCGGTTGTTTTACTTCTGTCCGTTTGCGCGTTGGACCGCGAGCAGCTCCGTGAGCCTCGCAAGAATTTGCGTATCTGTGGAGTTCAGCTGATCGAGTTTACGGGTGACGCGATCGACATCACTTTCAGCCACGTACTGCCAAGATCCCGAACCGTTTTTGTCGGTATGGGCGCACTGCATCGGATGGCCGTCGGGATCGTAAGCCATCAGGGGCACCGGCCCAAACCCGGAGTTGCAATGGGCACCTTTGGCTGTCGCAACGAGCGGCGTTTTGGCTACATATTGCGCATGAGCAGCCGAGAACATACCAATGGCAGCAACGAAAATGAGGAGCTTCTTCATTCTTGCCTTCCCAAAAAGTTATTTCCCGAAGGTGCCACCTTACGCACCTTCCAAGCCCCAAACAATCGTCAAACAGGCGCTATTCAAGGGGGGAAATGTTCGAAATTTAGGCTATCGGTAAAAACTTCCTAATGGGAAGTCCTCAGCGGGTGTGAGTTCCAGGAGTCCTGCTACCGTCCCCTCTTGTTTCAGAAGGCGCACTTGTTATCGTGATTTCAAGGCCATCGAGCCTAAGAACAAAGGACCACGTACACATGAAGCGCGATGCCTTTACCTACCCGCTAGATCTCGGTCACGAGTTGATCATCGATAACTTCGCCGGAGGTGGCGGTACCAGCACCGGTCTGGAAGCGGCCTTCGGACGGCCGGTGGACATCGCCATCAACCATGATCCCGAGGCGCTGGCGATGCACGCACTGAATCACCCCAAGACGAAACACCTGTGCGAGAGCGTGTGGGATGTCGATCCCATCGTGGTTACTCAAAATCGGCCGGTCGGGCTGGTCTGGCTCTCGCCAGACTGCAAGCATTTCTCCAAAGCCAAGGGCGGTACGCCGGTTGCGAAACACATTCGCGGCCTTGCCTGGGTTGGCATGCGCTGGGTTGCTCTGACCAAACCGCGAGTTCTCATGTTGGAGAATGTTGAGGAGTTCAAAACATGGGGTCCGCTAATTGTTGGAAAGGATGGCAAAGCTTTCCCCGATCCGAAGCGAAAAGGCAAGACGTTCAACAGCTTCGTCCGCCAGTTGCGTGAACATGGATACACCGTGGACTGGCGCGAGTTGCGCGCCTGCGACAATGGTGCCCCAACGATCCGCAAGCGCCTGTTCCTCGTGGCTCGCCGCGACGGGTTGCCCATCGTGTTCCCCGAGCAGTCTCACGGCGACCCCGCCTCGCGCGAGGTTCTGGCCGGCATGCTCTCTCCGTATCGCACCGCAGCGGAATGCATCGACTTTGATCTCCCGGCGGAAAGCATCTTCGACCGAAAAAAGGAGCTCGCTGTCAACACGCAGCGCCGAGTGGCCAAGGGTCTCTGGCGCCACGTGCTTGCGAGCGCAAAGCCGTTTATCGTCACAAATACGAGCGGGCACCCTGGCGCTGGATCGGATCAACCGTTGCCGACGATCACCACCGGCAACCATCACATGCTGGGCCAGCCCGTGTTGAAGCCGCTCATGACGAGCGTCTCGAGTGCCGGTGGCTGGAAGTACGAACCCATTTTCCCGACGCCACCGGCTACGGCAGAACGGCCTCATGAATTCCACTGCACCACTTGTGGCAACACCTTTCCGTCATGGAAACCCGAGGATGCTGGCATCCCGGGAGCATGCCCGACCTGCGGCAACGAGACCGGTATCTACCCCCTCGACGGCGCATTGACGGCTCCGTTCCTGACGGAACACGCAAATGCCAGCAACCAGCGCACCATGCCTGCCGACGAGCCGCTGCGTACGATCTGCGCTCAAGTCAAAGGAGGGCACTTCTCCGTCGTCTCACCGGCGTTCGCACCGCTCGTCGCGGAGCGCGGCAGCATCCCGCCCGACACGCCGGCGCACGATGAGGGCTTCACGGAGCAGGACGTGCGCTTTTTCCAGCGGGTCAATGAGTTCGACGCGGCCGTCGATGCAGAGCAGATGGCTGCATCCACGATCGTCACGATGCGCGGCACGAGCGAGGCCCATCTCGGCGCCGATAGCGTCGAGCAGCCGCTGACGACCGTGTCCGCCGGCGGCAATCATCACGCGCTCGCCGGCGCGCACCTGATCACGATCGGCTACGGGGAGCGCGCGGGTCAGGAGCCTCGTACCCAGACCATCGAAGGACCGCTCGGCACGGCTGTCGCAGGGGGCGTCAAGCAGGCGCTTGTCGCTACGCATATCACGAAGTTTCGTACGGGCAGCGCGGGCAGCGACATGAACAAGCCGATGCCAACCGTCACCGCGAACAGCTTTATCAAGCGCCCTGGCGGCAGTGCGCCGCTCGGCGTGGTCGCTGCGCATCTCACGCACCTGACGCACCATGGCGAGCGCACGGGCACCTCGCCTGCTCAGCCTCTGCCAACGGTGACTGGCGCGCACCGCGGCGAGCAGGCACTCATCGCGGCCAACCTGATCGATATCGGGCACGGTGAGTCCTGTGGTACCGACGCGAAGCGTTGGAGCAGCGGTGTCCGCACCGTGGAAACGCCCCTCAATTCGGTGACAGCGAGTAGCGTGCCTAACGCCCTAGAATCGGCATTCCTCGAGCAAGCCAACGGCGGATTTTGGGCCGAAAACGATGGTCGCCCGATGGCGGCCCCAGTGTCTACGATCGCCTCGAAGGGCGCAAACCAGCGTCTGGTGACCGCCTGCCTGGTCAAGTACTACAGCTCTGGTGGTCAGTGGCAAGCGGTCGACGAGCCGATGCATACCCTGCCGACGAAGGCGCGCATGGGGCTCGTGGAAACCGTACAGGTTCCGGCCGACTGCCTTGCAGAAGAGCACCGAGAGAAGGCCCGCCGCTGCGCGGAGCTACTGCATGAGCACCTGCCCGAGCAGTTCCCGGCTGGCGCCGAAATGATCCTGATGTCCTACGACGGCATCCTGTGGGTGCTGGCCGACATCACCCTGCGGATGCTCAAAGCACGTGAGTTGTTCCGTGCGCAGTCCTTTCCGGAGAACTACATCATCCACGAGATCCCGGATCCGAAGTTGCTGTTCAAGGATGGAGTGCAGGTCGCGGACCCTCTGTCAGTGCCACGTATTCCGCTGTCCACCACGGCGCAGATCCGGATGTGTGGCAACAGCGTCTCGCCTGTCCAGGCGGAGGCTCTGGTTCGCGCCAACTTCGGCCACGAGCGGCTGTTCGCCCGCACGGCTGCTTGATCGAGGCGAAAATGTCGATGAAGATCACCACGAACGCATGCCCGGTCCAACGCTGGCGCCTCGGCCGAGACTACTGGCGCGTTGATCGGGACGAAGGTTTCCGGAAGCAGGACTACGCCGTCGACGTGATCAGAGATTCCGTCGCGAAACAGTTTGTCGTCCAAAATCACTACTCCGCCAGCTATCCCGCCGCGGTCGAGCGCGTGGGCCTGTTTCGCGGCACGGACCTCGTGGGAGTTTGCGTGTTCAGCGTGAGCGTGAGCACGTAAATCGATGGGGCAATGAGCAACATAAATGATGTTCGAGGGACGAGGTAAAACGGGAGCGATGAAGCTCCCGTTGTCGTTTCAGAATGGCTCGTCGATGCTCTGGTGTGGCGGCTGTGTCGGACCGCGGTACCAGGGCTCGCGATAGCGGCGGATCTGGGTGGCGTAGGCGCGGCTGAACCACAGATAGAGGTCTTCGATGAAGAACTGCATCATGTAGGCTGCCTCGTCGGAGAGCTCGGGCAATGGCAGGCGCCGGGAGGCGTTGGGTTTGTGAGGTGATGCTTTACGGGACATGTCATCGGGCTCCGTTGGGTTGACGCGCTGGCGTGCGGCGCGAGGACTGTGTTGATGGTGCAAAGACCTCGAAGTACAGCTTCTCGTCGAGTTCGGACAGTTCGCGCTGCGCGGCGGTGGTGAGCAGTTCGTTGGCGAGCGTGGTGAGCACGCGGTAGTTGCCCAGCGCGTGTTCGCACAGCGTGTGGCGCAGCGGCGGTGTCATCAGCTGCGGGGCGCCGGCGCTGGCGAGCAGATGATTGAGGCAGGCCAGCAGATCGTCGGCCGAAGCCTTCTCGGTCCCCAGGCGGGAACGGATACGGCTGCCCAGGGGCAGCAGTTCGTCGCGCCGCAGCTTGTCGGTCAGGCGCGTGTCGCCGGCGAGCACCACACACAGCAGGGGCTGCGAGTCGAAGCGGGCGCTGGCCATGAGCCGCAGTTCGTTGAGCACGCCGGGACTCATTTCCTGCGCTTCGTCGATCAATAGGATTGGGCGCCGGCGCGTGCTTTGCAGGTGCGACATCCACCGGTCGCGCAGCGACCTGAAGCCGCCCCAGCGGTTGTGAGGCCGGAGTTCCAGACCGAAGATGTCGCCCATCTCGCGATAGAAGTCGGCGAGGTTGCTTTGCGGATGATTGATCGAGACGACTGTCAGATCGGTCAGTCGCTCGAGCTTCTCGGCCAGCACGCGCATGACCACGCTCTTGCCGGTACCCGGCTCACCGTGGATCATCGCGAAGCCGCCTTCGCGCACGAGCGAGTTCTCGATGCGCCAGCAGAAGTTCTCGACGCGCGGCGGCACGTACAGCGCCTCGAGGGGAAGCTCCGGCGAGAATGGGTTCCACTTCAGGCCGTAGAGGGCTTGCAGACGCTGGCTCATGCCTCCTCCTGCCAGTTGGCGGGAATCCAGGCTGGCGGCAACCCGGTTGCGGCGTGGTCGGCCAGCATCTGGCGTAACAGCGGCGCGATACCGGGCGCACTGGCCGGCGGCGGCTCGACATTGACGGCATCGAGTCGCCGACGCTGGCCATCAGCATTGGCGGCCTTGTCCAGCGGCCGCAGCGGGCACAGCACGGCGCCGCTATCGGCGTCGACGAGATCGACGCCGCTCAGGTCCCAGCGCGCGTAACGCAGGTGCACGCGCTGCAGGTGCCGGTAGGCCGAGGGAATCTCGAAGCGTGTGCCGGCCAGACTCACGGTGCCATCCGAGCGCCGCTGGGCGCGCGTCACGTCGATACGGAATGCGGCGCGCAGCGCGTCACTCGACGGGCATTCGCGGCCCACATCGGGGCCAGCCAGATAGCGTTTGAGCGGCGTGCCACCGATCTCGGAATGATGCGCGTGGTGGTACTCGCGCTCGATCCATGCGTGGGTGGCCTGATTGAGCAGTTCGAGCGTGAGGTTGGGCTCGCCTTCGAGCATGGCCATCACGCGCCCTTCGATGCGGGCCCAGAACGTCTCCTGCTTCGCGTTCTGATACGGCGAATATGGCAAGGTCGTCTGGTGCAGCACGCCGAGCGCGAGCAAGCCAGCGGTCGTCTCTTCGGCAAGCATCGCCGCGCCGTTGTCGGTCATCAGTGCGCGGGGCCGGCCACGACGCTGGAGCGCCTGGGTGAGCCCATGGATCAGACTACGTGCGGTCTCATCGAGAAACCATTGCGCGTGACAGACGACGCGCGAACGGTCATCGAGCACGCACAGCAGCATCGGCGTGATCCACTGGCCATCATGCGTGAGCAGCTTGCGCGAGCCGTGATGGAAATCGAGATGCCAGAGCGCGTTGACGTGCTCGACCTCGAAGCTGCGGACCTCGAGCTTCTCGAGGCGATCGCGTGCGAGCATCGCGCCGGTGCTGGTATGACGCGGCTTGCGTTCACGGTACAGGCCCTGCGCACGCAGATAACGACGCACCGTCGTGTACGACGGCAGGAACGCATGGCCGAGCGTGACCTTGAGATTGTCGAAGTGCAACTGGCAAGTCCAGCCGGGATGTTCCCGGTACTGCGCGCGAATCGCCTGTACCGCCTGAGGCGACAGGCTTGCGCCGGCGCCACTGGGGCGCTTGCGGTCGCGCAGGCTCGCAACCGGATCGTGGGCCGCCTTGCGGGCCCGGTAGAACCACCGCTCAACCGTGGAGCGGCCGAACTGGACATCGTCGCCAGTGACGGGATGACGCCAGCGTTTGGCGGCCAGCGCGGTGATGAGTTCGCGCACCTGCCCGGGTTCAGGCGGTGCTGCCAGCAAGGGGCCCACAACCGCAAAGCGCAGGCGCGCCCAACGATCCCGCAGGGGTAAATCGTGAAGTTCAGTCATGCTCTCTCCAGGGATGCGGCGCACCGCGCCGCGATTCGGGGGAGAGGCGAGACTACCGGCGCAGTCCGAGGGGGGCGAGCGACAAGTTCTGCGGGCGGTTACCGTCCCTCACGCAGGGTGCTCACGGCGCTTGCACTGGTAAGCGGTGATAGCCAGCGCAGCAGCCATGGCAATGGTTCGGCAGGCTGCGTGGTAGCGAAGCGCTCGAGCAGGCTTGCCGGCACCTGTGCGGTCTCGACGGGCGGCACGAACGCCGCCCGTCCGAGCGCCCAGAACGGTGTGCCGACAAACCCGGTCGTCCACCAGTGCCGCCATCGCGCGATCGTCGCGGGTGGCACGCCCAGCGCATCGAGTTGGCGCATTGCCGCGGCCGTACCGGCGCTCGCACGCGTGGCGCTGACAACAATCATGATTGCGGCGGTGTAGACGCGCCGGCCGAGAAAGCGCACCGAGAATGGCGTGGTACGACGGCGACAGTCGGCGCAGCAGAAGCTGTAGCGGAACTCGCAGTGGCAGCGGGCTTCGTATGAAATTCCGCGCGGCTTGCGCGGGTAGCGGGCGCTATGGAGTACGCCGCCGCAGCGACAACGCTGCGCGCGGGTCTGTTCGGCGTAGTCCTGATCGATACGTAGCAGCAGGTGATAGAAGTTGGGATCGCGGGCACTCACGTGGCACACTCTGGAAGTCTCGGTTCTTGGCAGACACGAGACTCTCCCTTGGGCGTCGTTTGTGCAAGATGCCTGAGGGAGACCCCCTCCGCTACATCACGCAAGCTGCTCAAAACGCCCCGAATTCCCATCGATTTACGTGCTCACGCTCATTCAGCGTGCCTATGAATAACGCGGCAATCCCGAAGTACACCGGCCTGCCCGCGTCAGCCGGCGTCGAGCTCGGTCGCTTCATATTGCTGGACAACGTCCCGTACAACGGCGAGACGTACTTCCTCAAACGGGCGTTGGCTGCGCTCAAGCAGTCCAAGCCCCAGGTCAAGGGCGTGATTGCCTACTCCGATCCGGTGCCGAGGCACACAGCTTCCGGGCGGATTGTCCTTCCCGGCCACGTCGGCATCATCTACCAGGCCGGTAGCGCCCGCTACGTCGGGCGGTCGGCCTCCCGCATCCTGCACCTTTCGGCGAGCGGGCATGTGCTCAGCCCCCGCGCGATCTCGAAGATCCGCCGACAGGAGCAAGGCGCCCAAGGAGCGGAAAGGAATCTGGTGCGGCTTGGTGCGCCGGAGCGACGATTCGGGCAGGAGCCGGCGGAATGGATCGATCAGGTGCTATCCAATGGGGCGTTCGCCCGCGTCAAGCACCCTGGCAACCACTGCTACGTCTTCAGCATCGGTCGACCAGGAGAGAAGCGGTTGCTCGAGCGGACATTCGCGGCGGCAAAGCCCTACCCGAAGATGCTCGACCCTCAGCAGCAGGCTCTGTCGCTTGAAGCCGCCTGAAGGCGTCGATCTGACGCCCGGGGACTACGTGGACGCGGTTCTGAAATTGAGTGGATTCGGCATTCACGGACAGCAACTCTGCTCGGCAGTCCAGCTATCGCTTCCGGTCGAACCCACTCTCCATCAGCCGGAGAAGTCCGATCCGGATTGGGCCCAAGATGATCAGCACGATCGCGAACCACAGGAATATCCCGTCGAAGCCTAGAGGCTCATTCCAGAATCGGTGTTTGAACCATAGACAGAACAGCAGCGCGCCGCCCGCAATCACGCAGAAGATGAAGTACCCGACAAAGCGTCGCGAGGTGTGGTGCCAGCCGAACGGCCCGGGAGACTTGTCCCGCTGACGCCGACCGCCGTTCTCGTTCTTCATGCTTCCTGTCCGGATGTGTTGACATCCGGATGATACATCTCGTCTGCTCGCTCCGCGCACGGCCTTGAAACGCGAACTTCCCCAGGTATCGTGGATTTCATGACAAACGGAACCATCATGCACGACACCAACCAACCCCGCCTCGCCCTGCTGATCGACGCAGACAATGCATCCGCATCGGTCATTTCCGAAGTGATCAAGGCCGCCTCGAAGTTCGGCAAGGTGATCATCCGCCGCGCGTTCGGCGACTGGACCACCTCGAACCTCGGTAGCTGGAAATCGCAGCTCCACCGCAACGCGATCCAGCCGGTGCAGCAATTCGCGTACTGCTCGGGCAAGAACGCTACCGACTCGGCGCTGATCATCGACGCCATGGACACCCTCTACACGGAGAACGTCGACGGCTTCTGCATCGTCTCAAGCGATAGCGACTTCACTCGCCTGGCGACGCGCCTGCGTGAGTCAGGCAAAGCCGTCCACGGTTTCGGCGAGCGCAAGGCTTGCGAAGCGTTCGTGGCTGCGTGCGACACGTTCACGTGGGTGGAGGACCTGAGAACGCCGGCGGAGCTGCCCAAGGTCACGCCGCAGGTCAAGGCCGACATTCAGGGGCTCTTCGCGAGCGCCGTGCGCGCCGCGTCTAAGGATGGCAACTGGGTGAACCTGTCTCACGTCGGCGCCGAACTCCGCAAGGCTCAACCGGGCTTCGATGCACGCATCTATGGTGCCTCCTCGTTAAGCGTCCTCGCGAGCAGCCAGAAGCACATCGAGTGCCGCCGCGTTCCGGATGCGCCCGGAAGCCAGAATACCCATCATGAAGTCCGGCTTCTTCCCGGAAAGAATCACACCATCGTGGAAATCGACGAACTGGCCGTCGCCTAGCCTTAGCGCAGTCGCGTTCAAGGAATCCGGATTGGATCGGAGACAAGCACGATATCTTTCGTGAACTTCAGAGCAAACACGTGCGGTTGCATTCTTGTCCTTCTTTTAGACGTCGGCGACGATCCAACGCCCTTCTTCGTAGCGGAACCTTTGGTCTTTAATCGCCTGCGCCCAAGGAAGAAGGTCAATGCTCAAGTCCGGGCCCATGACCATCTGGCTACCTTGATTTTCGATCAACGCAAACGGGAGTTCGGGCAATCCGAAGCCCTTGGGACTCGGATCAGGCCAGCGACCGCCGTATCGCTCCTTGATGACTCGCGTCGCAACTGCCTTGGCCAGCGTGAAAAACCGTGGTCTATACAACAACCAGTAGCACTCCCAGCCGCCCTCATGGTAGCGACGTTGCCTGCGCAGATATTCGGCCAATGTCTGCTGCGAATGTTGAATCTCGATTGCAATCTGCCTATTGCCGACGCGAACATGCACGTCCGCTATCCATCGACCGACGGCGCCGCGCCCCGGCGACTCAACTGACGCCAATGAGGCCACAGACGCGAAGGCGTCGAAGACGCTGGCCTTCGTTTCTTCGTGCCACACCGACTCCGGTGCGTTCCCACATTCCCCGGACGCATGCGCGAAGAAACGGAGCCCACCCAGGCTCGTCTTGGGGACCATTGCTGCGTTACAACATGCAGCCTTAAATTGGCCCACGACGTGACGTTGCTTCATGGCTGACCAGTCACTTTCGCTTATTTCACTTGCATACACGACCTGCGTCGTTGCTGCGATGATTGCTTCGTCTGACACTGCACCCTCCAAATCGACCGGTAGTTCCCCGACTTCTTCCCGATCGCTATCTGATCCGGATTCTGAATTATGAGGCACTCGCCACTTGGGCGGTCCACCAGACAGCGAATCCCCCCAATTTCAGGTCACGAATCACCATTGCTGATCCGAGTCAGGTTGGTATCGTCTGTAGCTTCTGCGAACAAACACGCAATCAGCTATGAGCATTGTCACCGCGCCGACCGGCGCCCAGCGCCGCGCGTTCAAGATCCACTCTTCCATCATCAAGACGCTTATCCATGAGCAGTCTGGCAGTCTGCCGAAAGCTGTCGCCGAGCTCGTGATGAACAGTATCGACGCCGGCGCGACCCGCATTGACCTGACGGTCGATGCCACGGGAGCGTTCGAATTCGTCGATGACGGCAAGGGGTTCCAGTCTCGGGACGAAATCGAGCAGTTCTTCGAGACTTTCGGTACTCCGCACGTCAACGGCGACGCCCTTTATGGTCGTTTTAGGTGCGGCCGCGGCCAGATCATGTCCTATGCCTCGACCGTATGGCGCAGCGGTCAATTCGAAATGCGAGTCGATCTGGAAGACGAATCCATTGAATCTGGCTACGACCTGGTTGAGCACGCCGAGCCGTTCGCCGGCTGCCGCATCACGGGCCAGTTCTACAATTTCAAGGTTGGATTCCAGACGAGCGACTACTCCCTTCGGACGTATTTCGTCGGTAGCGCTCGGGACGATGAGGGCTTTCCCGTTGGGCCGGGAGGCGAGTTCGGCCAGATTGTCCGGTACGCTCCGATTCCGATCTTCGTCAACGGACAGCAGATCAATACGCTTCCGGCCGACGCGAAGTGGGATATCGAAGACGAGCATGCGCGATATCGCTTCGATCGGGAGTCGCACGAGTTGCGTGTCTACAACCGCGGGATCCTCGTCAACAGCTATCCGAGCAATCGATACGGAATCGGCGGGGCAATCACGTCGAACGTGCCCCTAGCGGTCAACCTTGCTCGCAACAGCGTTCTTGAGGACCGGTGCGAAGTGTGGCAGGCAATCGACAAGGTCGTGCGTGAGAGATTTGCTTTTCAGCTCACGCGCGTGAAAAAACTCAATGACAACGAGGCCGCCGCCCTCCTCCGCGACATCTACTTCTCCCCTGTCAATCTGGATGGGAAAACTGTCAAAGCCATCTTCAAACTGCGATTCATTCCCGATATTTTCGGGAAACTCGTTTCGCCGGAAGAAGGTTTGGCCGGCCGGTGCTTCACTCTCTTTGATGGCCACCACACCGGGATTGCCGAGCGAGTTGAGCGCGAGGGGCTGGCGAAAGTCGTCATGCCGAAGCTGCTGACGATCGCCAATGCTGCCGCGACCGACGACAATCTCCCGCGTGTCCTCACAAAGCTACGAACGAAGCTTCACCTTAGCTGGGATGGCGATGCGCCGATCAAGGTCATACCGTTTTTCCACTTCGTCGAGCAGCTGAACGATACCGCGTCATTCGTCGACGACGAGGATCTCGGCAAAGAGGAGCGACTTGTACTCGAGTGCCTGCGTTCGATTAACCATCGAGTCCAGCGTGTCGTCTACCCGGGCAGCGACTGGCGTACCGAGCCCCGGAAGATCGTTGCCGGCCTCTCGGACACCAAGGAAGCTTGGACGGACGGATCAACGTTCATCGCCCTATCACGCGAATCCCTCCTCGGAATCCGCCAGCGTGGCGCAGCCTGGCTGGTATCCCTGTTGGTGCATGAATACGCGCACCCCGAGACGTCGGCGGGCGAGCATCATCACGACTTCGACTTCCTCTCGCGCTTTCACGAGGCTATGTTCCGGGTCGATACCGGCATGTGCATCGATGACCTGCTTCGCTACTATGTTCAGGGCCTCGCGAAGCTCGGACTCTGGCCATCCTCGCACCACGGCAAGCATGTACGCGCGATCGCCGACTACGTGCCCCAATTGCCAAAGCGCAAGAAGTAGCAAAGGAAGCAAGTTGATTCGGTCGCTTGGCTGACAACCGTCGCCAGCTTCCTCATCCGATTTGTTCCCCGCCGCTGCCAGCGTGTCCTGCGCACTTCCCGTCCTGGGCGACGTGATCACATTCGCCCACGACCAGGAACCCCTTTCCCGCCGCCTTCATGCAAATCAGGTGGACCCGGATTTCGACCGGAGTTCCGCCTTTGAGCATCTTGGTGAGCATGGCGTCGGATTGGGCAAGCAGGTAGTCGATCTCGAAGTGACAGTGCCACCTCGTGAAGCGCGGCACGGCGTCGCCAGGATGCTCCATGGTCTCGATCACATCGCCTGAAATTGCGATAAATCCTGCTTTGCCACGATCACCGAGCTCGCCTTCCGCCCCGTCCGGAACATGTCTCCGATGGTCCAGATTTGGCTTCCTCTCTGATCAACCGCCTTCGCATCCTTGGCCAGGAACATCATGACATCACGGATCCAATTCGCGATCTCGTATGCTGTGTTGCTGCAGTAGCGAACCGTCGTGGCGAACTGCATGGCGCCGTCAAGCGAATGGCCATGAAGCCACGCCCATGCCATCCATTTGCCAAGTGAGATCGAGTAGTAGTCGCTCCCGTCCGGGTCGACCAGGCGACCAAACAGATAGAAGATGAACTCCTCATCGCGGCTCGGCTCCCATGAGCGATCGTTCCAGCACTCCGTAAGGTAACTGTCGAACTGCATATGGAGCACGTTGCCGGCCAGATCCCCGAGTTCCGGGTACACCGATCGCAACTTGGCGATCACATCCTTGTCGTCGTACCACAGCTCGATGTCCGCGGTGTTCAGGCGCTTCAGATTGAACACCGGGACGTCACGCCAGATTTTCTGGACGCAACGCTCTGCACCCCACTCGATCTCAATGCAGGCGCGTTTCCACGCACGCTCTGCCTCCCGGGCCCGGAGGAAACGATACTCGTCGATCGGCTCGAATCCTGGCATCCACTCGACGTTGGCGAGCCCCACCCACGGCTCCCGCCCCGACTCATTCGTCTGGCCGAACGTCGGCAGCATGGACAGACACAGACCGTCGACCTGTTTGGGTAGCTTCATCGGCTGGCCACGATAGACGAAGGTGCTCTGCTCGCCATCCACGACTTCTCCAAGCAGCAGCTTGACCAACGTGGCGTGAGTTGCTTCGCGCGATCCGAATGCTCCGGGCACGAACGCGTTGAAGGGCTTGTGCCGGATCTCGAACTGCTGGGTCGCTTCGTCACCCTCGGCGACAGACTCGACCACGTAGGGCTCCGGGACGATCGACCACTTGCTGACAGCTTCCTCGGCCGATACCGTGGCTTCTTCGATCAGGCTGCGCGCCAGATCGGCAAGATGCGCGGCCTTGGGCTGGGCGCCTTTCTCGCTGACCAGTTGCACGAGCTTTTCGAAGACGAACACCTGGCCATTCCGCACCAGATACTTCGCGTTCGGAATGCCCTCGATTTCCCGTAGCGCTTCGCGCAGCGGATTGTTCTGCTGGTTGAGCAGGAAGCTGGCTTCGTCGAGAAAGACCAAGGGCTTTGCCGCGTTTTGTTCCATGATTCCGTCCAGAAAAATCGCGGGTTAGATGCCCGCCGTGTCTTTTGTGAGGCTGTCCAGTTTCGCCTGCGCATCCGGTGACAGTTGCAGGCTGTTCGGCAAATTGTCGATGACCACCGCAACGTCGCGCGCGAAGCTCTCACCCCCCTCGACCCTCGCCAAGGCGACAACGTCCATCTCGCATTGGTTCGGCCCGTTTTTCGGCTCCAGCGTCATCGTCGCAAACCGGCCGTAGCCCTGCGTCACGGCCGCCTTCTCGTCGACGCACGGTTTGTAGTGAGCGGCCACCATCTGCCCTGCTTTGCCGCTGCTGGAGATCTTTGCCCAGGCTGCATCGTTGCTCTGATTGATCGATTTCATCAGATCGCCAGCCGCGTGCTCCAAGGTCATATTGAAGCCGAGGGTCAACGCAAGGCAGGCCGTGCCGGCCGCAAAGGGCAGGCCTTTCGGGGACCTTTTGCGGCGAAATAGATTCTCGATACTGACGGCCAGCAGGTGCGCCATGGTTCCTGCAGACAACGCTGCCCACCACGGCCCAACAAAGAGTGCAGAGAGGGCGACTCCGATCGGGAAACGCTTCGCGCGCTCGCCGAACACGACTGAACCGGCAGCGTGTACGGAAAGCGCTGTAATCGCGCTGATGATGATCGTGTGGAGAAGATGATGCAGCATGCCGGCCCTTATCGGTCGAAGTACTTTCTGTTTTGAAGCGGTTCGTGTTTGGGACGCGGCGGCACGTAGATCCGGGCTGCGTTGTCCAGGAAGGGAACGCGGCTACGAATGGCACGATCCCATTTATGCCGTGGATCCGGGAACTTCTCCCGCAGTAGGCCTTGGTAGTAGCCACTATCGAGTGCCTGCCCGAGCAGGAATCCAAGGTCGAACAGCGCCATGCGCTTCAGGAATGTCCGTTCGCTTTCTTGCACGAACTTTGCGCTGAAAAGCGGAAGCCTGTATTTGACGTTGATGTTGTACTGAGCTTCAGTCGCATCCACGCTGCTCTTGAAGTTGAATCGGTCTTCCGGCGCGACGTCCTTAAACAAAATCCGCAGCGACTCCAACCGCCCAAAGTGCTCCCCGGCATCGTCCAGGTATTCGGGATCCTTGGTGAATTGAATGTTCACCACGCCGAGTTCACCGTTTTCGAGGGGACGGGAAAAGGTCTTGACCTCGGATTCCAGCATGGCCTCGACAGCAAGCACCAGATCAAATCGCTTGATCTTTTCCCACACATATTCAGATTGATACCTTCCCATGTTGCTCCGATTCCCCCGTACGCAAGCGACTGGTCGTGCCAGCCCGTTCCACTCGATGTCCCGATCAATTCCTGTCCTGAAATTAACGGCAGTCAGGCACCACGCCTTGAGTCTCCGCGGCAACATTCTTCCTGCTGGGAACCAACCGGCTGAATAGAAGCCTATCACGCCATACAGCCGAAACCAGCCCCCTGTAGTCGGTGCAAAATCGGCGCGCGCCCCCTAGAAACTGAGTTTGTGGTGTTTAGCATGGGATCTGTCTGGCTCGCAGCGACGTGTGCGTTACGAGTTGGCCTAACCTACAGGAGCTGAACATGAACAAGCGGAAGGGCAATTCTCCGGTGATGGGCGAACAGCTCGTCATCCCTCTGGACGTCGATCTCGCATTCCAGGCCGGCGTGAAGAAGAAGGCGTTCGAGGGTACGAAGTCCGCCGACCTTTATCGCCCGCTCATCGAGAAGATCCGGGTGATCGACGGCTTCAACCCTCGCATCAAGACCAGGAAGTACCGACTCGGCATCGAAAAGCTGGCTCGCGACATGGCGCGCGACGGCTTCGACGAAACCCAGACGCTGACGGTTTTTCTCATCTACGAGAACGGCCAGCACATCATCTGCCTGCACGACGGCCACCGCCGCCTCGAGGCAGTGTTCCTGGCCAACCAGTACCGCGTGGCGGAAGGAAAACCACCCATCGAGCGCGTACCGGTCACCATTACGGACAAAGCCGACAGCAAGTCGCTTAACCTCGGCGTGATCCGGCGAAATGACAAGGAGCCCCTGACCGTTCTCGAGAAGGCCATCCTCGCTCACCGCCTGAACACCGTCGACGGTATGTCCCCGGAGGAGATCGCCGTGGAGATGCAAGACAGCCAAGGCGAGCTCACCCCCTACTACATCGAGGGCTTGCTTTTGCTGGCAAGCGCCGATCGCCGTATCCACGAGATCGTCGCCGAAGACAAGATCTCCGGCACGGAGGCGATCAAACAAATCCGGAAGCACAAGGCCAACGCGCTGTCGTTCCTGCAGCGCGCGACGGATGGCAAGGAGCACGTGCGGCCGCGCGACCTCCCGGGCGCACTGGTCAAGCGCGTGACGAAGAAAATCGCGCCCCGTCTCGTGACGGCGGTTCGCGAGCTCGAGACTGACCCGGCCTACGGCCAGCTCAAAGAGGAAACGCGCCTGAAGATCAAGGAGCTGATGGACAGGCTTAGCGAGGCGGAGAAGAAGGATCCGCCGCTTGCAGCCGACGACGCCGATTCAGCACCTGCGGCAGATGACGATGAGTGAGATTCTCGCCGGGCGGTTGAGGAAATCGCCCGGCGATCTCGCCGCGTTGGTCAGTGGTCATCCCACAGGCCGAGCAGCTTCTCTGCAGTCTCGACGAACCCCTCGACCGGGGAGAGTCCCGTCCGGATGCCACCATGCTTTTCAGCCACGGCTTTCGCTTCATGGACCAGGCGTTGGTGATGCGCGCTCAGACTCGCACCTTCGTATGGCGGAACGCCATACTTGATCGCACTGCCCAGCACGTCAAGATCGCGGCCTACCGCCGTTCCTTTGAACGCCGAGTGGTGGCTTCCCATGTCAGATATGAGGTCGGCAAGGCGGTGCCAAAGCTTCGTCTGAATCGTGATGGTGGAAATTGTCCCTCTCTCCTGTCAGGAACGGTCGATCTCGACGTGCTTCTCGTCGACCCGCAGCACCACGCGATCGATAAGTTTCGGCAGCACAAAACGAGACGTTTTCTCGTCCCACCTGGCGTCCACCACCGCGTACTTCCCGTCGTCGAGTTGCTCGAACACGGCCGGGAGATCGCCGTGATACGGGGCGCGGAGTTGGATGTACGTGAACTTGCCGTCGTCCCATACCTTCGTCGGCGTGAACTGCGGCGCCGGCGGGACGACGATCTGGTATTTCGTGCTGAACGGCTCGTCAGCGTGCGCCATTGCGCTGAACGCGGCGCACATCAGCATTGCGAGAACACTCTTTTTCATTTTGCCTCCTTCATCAAATCACGACCCACGGGTCGTGACGTTACCTTGTGTACGCGTGATGGGTATCAGATACTTGGCTCTTTGCGGCTACGCACCAGCAAGCGTCGCATGCGTTCGAGCATGCATACCGCAAAGACACCGAGCCCGCTGAAGCTGGCAAAGTCAATCCAATTCAGCCGCTCGTTGAACGCCGCCATCAAAGCCGCATCCTGCGGAAGTCGGAAGACCACCGGCGCACGCGGGGCCAAGACCGCAGCGACGATCACCATGAACAGCCCCAGAAACATCCCCGCGTTCAACACCATGCCCGTGTAGCGGCTTGATGTCTTCATCCGGCCGATGACAATCGTCATCAGCAAGGCAACCAGCAGTCCGGACAGACTGGCAAGCAACTGCATGGTGATGATTTCGGCAGTTTGCGTGTTGCGATTGTGCTGGCCAAGCCCCCACGACAGCCCGAAGGTGTTCCAGACGAGCAGCGAGATGAACAACGCAGTAGCCAACGGACGACGGCGCATCGCGTCGATCACACGAGCCGGCGCAAACATGAATGCAATGAGAGTCAGGTCGGCCAACGCGGCAGAAAGCATCCATAGCGGCGACCAATTCACCCAATCATGCAGAACAACAGGGATAGCAGCGCAACCCAACAACCAAGCAAAGAACTGGCCCTTCGGAAGCGACCGATTCTGGTAATGCTGCCTGACGCGCACCTCGAGCATCACGATTCCCTGAACGAGCAAAAGGCCCAGCCAGAAGTACAGCATTCCGGAGGCAATGTGCTCGAACTGCGTTGGCATATTCGGCCCCAGACCCAGTTCCACTTGCCGCAGGCGGGTGATTGGCTCGAAGGATTGAGCGAAGCCTCGATGCGCCTGAGTTACTGCTGCGGCCACCAGCCAGATTCCCGTGCGGAAAGCGAATTTTTCTTTCGTCATATTGCGTGTCATGTTCCAGATGCGATTAAAGGGGATGATGGTCAAACGCCGATACGGAGTAATGGTCCCGTGCGTCGGCCGCCGCAGATCAAAATCGCCAGGCGACACACCGTATAGCCCCGCTTTTTATTCCGCCCTTCGCTTCTGTTTTTTCTCCGGCGCGGAGCCGTTCGGCTGCTTTGCCTGAAGCGGCTGGACGACGTGGTAGCCAATGCCGAACCAGCCTTGCTTTTCCTGGACGATGCAAGTCGGCGACGGCCCGGTGCAAGGCTTTGCCGCCCCCACGCCACTCTGGAATCCGAATGCGTACGCGGCGTACGCCACTGCGCCCCAACCGAAGATGGTTGCAAACGCGCCCAGTCCGCTCAGCCCATCCCAGCTATCGAAATCGTCGAAGATCATGTCGTCGAGTGCTTCAGAATTTGTCGACGCGGAATTGGATCGCGCCGAGCAGCTTGGTTGGGAAGATGCCGCCGTTGTGTACTTCCAGTCCCGTCGACGGGATGTCCTCCGTGACAATCTCCGGCTTGTAGCCGTTGCACTGGTTGGCCTTGGTCTGGTTGTAGTTGTCCGGCCCTGATGCCGTACCGGAAATCTGCAGTTTCACCGAACCATTCGCGGAGATGGCTGAAGGAATGATCGCCAGGCGGTACTTCCATGCCCCCGACTTCAGCTCGACCGATTCATCGGAGGTCGGGGCGTGCGGAGGCCGCGTCTCAGCCTCCTCATGAGCCTGTTTCGACGCAGCGTCCCCGTCGCCGCCGGAGAAGATCACGTTGCGGATTGGCGCAAAGTCGTTTTTGGACAGGCATGCGCCGGCATAGGCATAGTAGACCTGGTCTGACAGGTCAATCGGCTTGCCGACGTGGACAGCCACACGCCGGCGCACCCCGAGCACGTCGACAGTGAGGAAGTAGTCCGGGCGGGGGGACGCTGCGTTTTCCGGCTGGTCGGCGACCTTGATCCGATTTCCCTGGGCATCGCACTGGAATTCGCTATGCTCGACAACCGGAAGGGCAATCTTGTCGGGGTCGTCCGTCGTGTGCTTGTATTCCGTCAGCGTGCATAGTTGCCCTTGCCGTGTCAGCAATTCCCCCGCTGCCGGTGCCCCGAAAAGGCTCGTACCCGACCGGGTATCCTTGATCACGACCGCTTGATCCGCCATCGCGGCTGTCACGATGCTCGCCAGTGCGAGTGACAAAACCAGCTTCTTCATTTGATTCAACTCCACTCAGTTATCGGCCGGGAAAAAAGCGCTGATACGCTATCAGCGGGCCGGAATCACCAGCTTCTGCCCGACCAAGATCAAATTCGGATTCGGAATGTTGTTCCGGCTCTGAATTTCACGATACCGCTGACCGTCGCCCAGCTGGTTGGTCGCGATCAGGTTGAGCGTGTCACGCTGGCGCACTGTGTAGGCGTGCTCGCCGGCGCCCGCGGCCCGGGTCTGCGTCTGGTTGCTGATGAAGTACTTGCGCAGCAGATCGAGATAGGCGGGCGACTGCTTGACCTTCGCGATTGCAGCGTTCAGGTAGATCAGCAGCTCCTGGTCTTGTGCACGCACACCGATCTTGTAAGCGATGTTTGAGCCGTCGAGCTTCGTGATCGCAAACCGCAGGTCCGAGCCCTTGATCGAATCGACCGCAAACGGATAGTCGTAAATGAAAGCGTCCACTGCACCGCTGTCGACGCTTTTCTGGATGAAGGCCGGATCGGAATCGTCTTCCTCGACAAACGTGCTGTTCGGAAACTGGCTCGTCGCGAAGGCGCGCACATCCGGATCGCCTTTGAGGATACCCACGCGCTTGCCTGCGAGATCTGCGGTCGAGCGAATCGGCGAACCCGAGCGCACGATCAGCGAGTAGCCGAAGTCGTCGATGTAGGGAACCGTGTACACCACTCCCTGAACCGGTCGATTGTCCTGGAATGTCAGGCCGTCCATCGCAATATCGACACCGTGATTGCCATCCGCATCGTTCGAAAGCAATTGCTTCGGCACACCGGCGTACGTATCGACCTCGTGGTGCATGTCAACCTGCACCTGCTTGCCGCCCGTGTTGAAGGATGGATCGGCGAACAGCAAGTTGGCGAAATCAACGTTGAAGCCGTGAGCCGGGCCTCCGTTCTCATCGTCGTAGAATGGTGCGCTCGGGTTCTGGACGGAGACCCTCACGAGGCCGTTCTTGATGATCGCCTTGAGCGTGTCCGAGTCCGGTTTGTAACCGGCGGGCAGGGTCGCCGTATTGGCAGCCGGCGCCCGTGCGACAGCCGCTGCCGCGGTGCTCGCATCGAATCCGCCGGACGGACCTTGAGCCTGAATGCTTGCCGATTGCTGACCGCCCGTCAGCTTCGACAGGCCGCCCTGCTGGAAAAGCCAGACCACGCCGATGACCACGATGAACGCGGCGGCGCCGAGAATTTTCCCGATATTCTTCATGTTTCCTCGCTATGTCGTAGTGGTACGTAAGTCTTACTGCAGCGGGCGTTGCGAAGGCAGGGACACGCGCGGATCAGTCGCGATCGCCGGTTGCTTGTCTTGTGCGAGCGCGGCCTGCTGCGCCTGCTTCACTTCCGGGTTGTCGAGCAGAGCCGTTTCCATCTGGCTGAATGCCATGTTGACGGACTTCATGACGGAATCGATCGACGCGTCAGTCTTGATTTGCTCGAACGTGTCCCCCGATTGCTGACCGGCGACCTTGTTCATGCGCTGCGCGGCTTGCGACATGTCCCACATTGCCTTGGCTCGGTCGATCGCATGCGCGAAATTGTCGAGCTCCGCGTTCACCTGCTTGTAGCGATCCTCGCGGAAATGCAAGAGCTGCTGCATCGTGGCGAGTTGCGCACGGAAACGCGGCGCATCGTCCGGATACTGCTTTTCGAACAGGCCAACCTTGTCCTGGAAGTTCTTGACCTCCGTACGAAACTCAGTGATGCGGCCGGCGAAATCAGCCGCCGCACGCCGTTTATCGGCGAGTTGGTTGATCAGCGTTTCGATCGGGTTGGCCTTCGCTTCGGCGACGACCATCTTGACCTGCGTGTTGCGCAGCTTCATCTCGACTACCGGGCCGAGATAGATCGCCGCCAATCCGACAGCACCGGCGGCAACCAGGGCCAACAGCCCCTTGAGCAGTAGCAGTGCTGCCGGAGCGGCGATCGCCACCCCGGCAGCGATCACAATCCACTTGACGATCTTGGCTTTGCGAGCCGTTTCGGGGCTTACGTTCGGGATGAAAGAGTTCATTGAGGCTCCTCGGTTTATCTGATTCGGATTGATTCTAAAAACTGACTTCGCCTTTTCAAGGGGCGACGTGTGCGTGCTTTAGTTGGGGAAACCTGAATCCCGTGGTCCCTCCCTTTGACGCTGCCGAAGCTCTTCGGAACAAGAAAGCCGCGTAGTTCCGGGTATGAAGCGGGCGCTGTTCCGCCTCAACGCGCCATTGCCATCGAGATCAACGCAGGTGTTAACGGCATAGTTGCGGAGAAATTGAAGCCCTTGCATCCCGCAAGTTCTCACCCTTCCCGCCCGTTCCACCATCAGGCCCATCGGACACGCCGTACCGCATGCAGCGCCACCCGTTCTTCTCGTTCGACCTGGTCTGGTGGAAGCCAGTGCTCACCACGTTCCAGTTGGGAAATGATGTCCCACTGCTGGATCTCAAATGCGACGCTCGGATCGGTTCGGACTCCATCGACGACCGGATAGAGGTACCAGAACTCCGGGAACTGGTTCTCGCGCTCGAGTCGGAAACGGAGCTCGCCATCGATCAGAATGTCGTAGTTCCCCTTCGCGTCGTGCTCGCAGCACACGCGATCAGCGTACTTGCCGGAACTCGCGCGACTGCGGATGGCGGGTTTTCGGGTAGATACAGGCATACGAGCCTTGCGATCAGAAAGAGTCGACTCATTGTGCAGGGCGACGCTTCCAGTTCAAGCCCCGACAAAAAATCGGCCCCAGGCTGGGTACGGGGATACCAGCGTGGGGCCCAAGGGCAATCGACGAATTGACGTCGAATCGAGGGACGGCAATGAAGATCCGTCGAGTTGATCCTACCACAAATACCGTCTTTTCACTTCTCAGCAGGAAGTACAAAGACGGATTGTTTCAGTTCTGACCAGCCAAAAAAATGCCCGGCTGGGGTTTCCAGACCGGGCATCCGTTCGCGCTTCCTTTAACTTACTACCACTTACGGGAGAAGCGGTTCCAATATACACAGGAAGGCCCGTGCCCTCCAAATAGTTTTTCGAGATCGAAACATATTATTCATTACATTCCCATCAGGAAGCGTATGGGAGCTCTATCGCGCCGCCGGGTGGCACCTTGCGGCCCCGCGGTCCGATGCTATCCTTGTGGCCATGCCAAGTACGCCCCCATCCCCGCTTACCGTAGTCGGCCGTCTCAACATTCCGCCCGAGGTGCTTGAACACCGCTTCACTGTCGAAGCGCTGGCGGTCGCGCATTCCCGCGAATCCCAAGAACTTGAGCGCGTGATTGGAACCGACAACTCTGGACGCTGCGAACTGTATGGATGGGCGCCGCATGTAGCTCCACATGCAGACGGGTTCGGCTTTGTCTACCTCGTCTGCCTGAATGAAGGGAAAACGTCGATCTGTGCCCGGGATGCTTCCGACGAGGTGTACGAGGTGTTTGCGCCCGCCGGCGCCGTGATTCGGCTCGACGATCGAATGGTGCATTGGACGGCGGATACGGCCGTCCGAGTGGCGGCTTTCGTCGGACATTTTCCGGAACCTGGCGATGAAGTCGCGATCGCTCAGCTCGAAGCTGGCATCGCCGCCTTAGCCGAGGGCCTCTATGCGGGAGCGCCGCGCGTGCGGGACGGATTCCGCGTTCTGCTGGATGACGAGTGCTGGTCGGCAACTACGCTCGACGATGAACTCGAAACGACGCTACTGCGGGAAGCGAAGGCCGCGGGGCACTGGATCGAGATGTGCTCGTATTGCGGTAAGCCTGCCGCCAGGCCGGATCCGAAATGGCCGTACAGCATGTCACTGTCTCGATGCGTGAAGCATCTTACTGACCGCTGACAACCGACGGCCTTACAGTTGTTCTGCGGGCTGACCGGCCATCAGAATGGCAGCGTGCCTGTTTCGGTGGATCTCGCTACGCCCTTTGTCCGCCAGTGCAGACAGGAAAGTTCGATCGTCCAGCCTGAACCTGCATAGCAGCTGGTTGATATTCGCGACCTTGACGACCTGGGCGATTGTCAGATTGCCCAGGATTTCGGCCACTTCTGCGGAGATCCCCAGCCGGAACATTCCGGTGTCGCGGTCCTCGCGCAGCATACGTTGCGCGAGCAAGAGATAAGACATGTTCAGTTCCCGAATCTCGGTCGGGATGTCGTGATTCGATTGCATGGCCGGTGCCTTACCTGATTTATCGCGTGACCCGCCTCGACAGATCCGCTGTTTCGGGGTAGCCGCGCTTTCGAGTGGCGCAGGTCAGGTGAGATTTTGCAGGAACCGATGCTATACGAATTTCTTGCTAAGAAGCTACACCAGCCAGATTTTTTTGTCAGAATTGCAACAAATTCGCCTCTTTCTTCTTTTCTAGTTCCTGATGAGAACGCTTTTTTGAGCCGTGAGCACCGCGATTTCGCGCCGGTACCTCTTTACGAGATCGAGATCGCGTTGCGTTGGATTTGGAATTCGCGACAGATCGCTGTTGTCTCCGATATCGCGGAGCTTGACCTTCCGGCCGATCAGATTCGTCGCGGCCCGCTGGATGAAGTCCCATAGATCTCCCCCGGCATCCGCGTCTCGGATACGACCGCGTCGACGACACGCATGGAAAAACCTTCTGCCCGGCGCCTCGCTGCCGTTCAAACCCCACGACTGTCTTCGATTACATCATGGAGCACCAACGATGCGCTCGTCGTCAGTGTCCCCCGCGAGCATGACACGCATCGGGTGCAGGACGTAGGGATTCCCGCCCTTGTCTACCTTTCCTGAATGGACCTCGACCATGATCTGGGATCGCGCGCTCGAGTGTCGCCATGTGGCTCACCTGCCCGCCCGTCAGACACTCGGGGTGGTCCGCACCGGCGCACCGCGCTTGACGAAGAACTTGTCGACCCGCGCGTCGATGCCGGCCCGATAGCGCAGGAGCTTCGCGGCATTTGTCGCTTGCCATTCCAGATCGAAGGACTGGAGAACGGTTGAATCGATACGATGCGCGATCAGGTAGTACACCACTGCTCTGACTTTCTTCCCCTTCACATTGGCGTAATGCCGCGCGAGCTTCACCGCGTTACGCGCCGCCGGCGTGTACGACTTGACCTTGTGCGCCCGGAAGCCGCTGCACTTGCGCTTGGCCGCGAGGATCTGATCCTTGTCCGATACCCAGAAGCGGCCGGACCAGCCAACAAACCCGGCCGTGTCGACCGACCACGTTCCATCGCGGAACTCCGCTTCCACGGCGTTTCCGCTCCCGTCCTTCAGCCGATATTTCCTGGTCAGGCTCGGCTTGACGTTGAAGCTGAAATGGCCTTCTTGTTCTGTCCACTGCACGGTAGCTTTCCCCCTCACTATTTCTGCCTGTCGCTTTCGGCGTTGGCCCGCCGATAGCTCCTGTAGGTGCGCCACATCAGGGCAGCCTGGCACGCTCCGCCCAGGATACCCAATGTCGCGAGAAAACCGACATCGAATTCGCGCTGGAATAACAGGACTGCGATGATTACCAGAGTGGCGCCACAGATCAGGCGCAGGCCCCACTCCACACCGTCTTTCCGGGTAGAAGGCAGCGCTATGATGGCGACGTCGCCGATCGCCGAAATCAACAACGCCAACGCTATGATGTCCCACCCGTCCATCACTTCTGCTCCCATTTTTCGGCGAACGCCTGCATGCGCACTGTCTCTTCCGGCTCGACTTCGCGAAGCGATTTGATGACCGACCAGCGTCCATCCTGATACAGGATCTTCTTGGCCTTGCGGAGAGCCTGAACACGACGGTCTAGCACGAGATCGTATGGCTGGCGCCCGTAGCGTCGGCGAGGCGTTTGCACTCCGTTTCGATGCCACCAGTCAGCATCTTACGGAAGGTGCTCTGCCCGCTCTCGATCGCGTCGAGAATCATCGATTCGAGCTTCGTGTAGGTCGAGGTCATCGCGAGTCCCTAGAGCAGCTCGTACTTTTCCATCAATTCGAGCTTCCGGCTTTCCTTGCGACGCCGATCTTCTCGCGATTCTTCGGTCGGGACGATATCGCGTTTCGCCGCGAGCGTCGCGTCGTATCGCTCCGTCTCGGCAATCAGGTTGACGAGTTCCTTCAGTTCATTCTTTGCTCGCGTGAACATGCCAGTTCCTTCGTGTCAGAGTTGAGAGGTATTACGCGACCAAACAGACGTGGTCCGCGATCTCCGAATGCGACATTCCGCCATCGTAATAGTCCTTCAGCGATTGCTCGTTCTCGCGCACGTACGCTTCGACCTTCGTCGGGTTGTTCATGCCGACTTCGCGCACCGTCTTGATCTCACGGAGAACGTTCGGCACGACGCCCTGCTCGAGGACGTTTCCGGTCTTCGCGGCCTGGATAGCATTCTGGCCCATTTTCTAAATTTCCTGAGATTGACGAAACGGCGTGATGGAATTTTAGTGCAGCTTCTCGCCCCAGCCGTGCGCCGCCGGATCGATGACCGGACAGGCCTGCCGGATAAGACTGTCGAACTCACAGTCGATCTCGCTCCAGTCGTCAGCGTCGGCGAAAATCAGCCGACCGCGATCGGCAGCGCCGATGTAGCGCACGAGATTGCCGTGGATCTCGAACTCGTCGCCTTGCGCATTGATATCCACGAAGGTGCAGCAATACATCGCGCCGACTTCGAGAGCGTTGCCAGCGTGGTCCGTGATCACTGCAACCGGCGCATGCACGGGAGCGGTTGTTTCCGTGGGCGCCAAACGGGCGTGGTTCAATACGTTCATGGATGTCCTGTTGGTTGGTGGCTGACTTGCCATGCGCCCACTATAGCGGCGCGTACACCCCATACAAGATCGCACGAAACTCGCTTTCCCGGCTTTCCCTCGTTTTTTAGGTGTCGATTCCTGTTCGGAATCAGGTGAGCTTTTTCGGGAATCAGATCCTGATGCAATCGATTCTGGTCCGCGCGCCGGACCTTGAATGGTGCGCGCCTCCTGGGATAATCCGTCCATACCCGATCACGAGGAACGGAATTCACCATGCATCTCGCTCACACCGATCAGCGCCGGACCCCGGCACGCGCCGCCGGCGCCCTGCCACTCGGCTCCATTCTCGGCTCCGTCCAGGTGCCTGGCCACGTTATTCGCCTCTCTGACCAGTTGGCTGGCGAGTTCTACACCGCCGCCGAGGAAATCGAGTTCTGCGGCGATCAGGTCGAGACCTTCGCGATCCCGCCGTGGGCCAGCCGCGACGGTGCCGCGTGGCTTCCGGATCTCGCTGTGCTCGGCTACCGCCGCGCTGACAGCGGCCACCTGGGCCGTGAGGAACTGCTCGTGGCGACCGCGGCCGCAGACATGCACATGGACGGCGAGGGCCTGGTGCTGATGGTAGTGCTGCACAACGACGGTCTGACCTTCCGACAAGGAAAGGTCCGCCACAAACCGAAAGCGGGTGACTGGTTCATTTTCGACGATCGATTGCCTCACGGCGTTGATGAGGCACCCGGCCGGGCAGCATTTCTCGGCTGGAACATCCCGATCGTGCCGCTCTGATCGACGACTATCGCTCCCCATTCTTGAGAGGAACACGATGAAACAACAGGACATCAAGGTCGGCTGCATCTATACCGACGGTAAGGCGGGCCTGCGCCGGGTAACGGCTGCTGGCCCGGAATACAAGCTCTACGACAGCCAGGAGGAAACGGACTGTCTCCAGTACGAGGTCGTCACGAGCGCGGCGGCAGGGTCTGTTGTCGAGCGTGGCAAGTCAGTCGACGGTAAACCGCTCGCCCACTCCACACGCCAGTCGTTCGCGGCATGGGCAAAGGCCGAGGTGCCGGCCGACCAGCTTGAGCAAAAAGTCGCTGAGTTCGGCGCAAAGCGGGTCAAGCTGACCCCACCTCAGGCCACACTCATGCGCACCTTTGACCCGGCGGACGAGCTCAAGACGGGTACGCATTGGTGCTGTGAGCCTGACGAGCTACGCCCAGCTCGCGCGTGCCAGGACAAGGGCCTGCTCGCGATCGATGGCGAGCCGGGCCGAGGCGAGCATTTCGAGGTCAAGCTGACGCTCCTCGGCATCGAGGTCGTGCGGCTCATGACGACTGGCGTAACGGTGCCAGCGTAACCGTACTTCATCTGGTCTATTGTCGGTCGGGCCACAGTCCGCGGCCCGACGACACTCGATTACCTGGCGGCGTTAGCGCGAGCATCAGTGCGCGCGACCATTCTCAGCAGTTCGGCCCGAATGAATTGCGGGAGCGTTTCACCATTCCCCATCCTAATGAACGCCGCCCGATGCTCGCGTGAACGCGAGCACAGCGCCTCCAGCTTTTTGAATGCCTCAAGTGACGCCCGGTAGTTATCTGTCTGGCGCACGAACTGACTCCACCAAAATTCAAGCGTGGTCACCCTACTGCGCATGAGCGCGGACGCGATCACATGGTCTCTGACCTCGCGCTCTTCTGGCGGAATGCTGCCGACTGCAAAGTGATCGAAGGGTTCGGTCACATACCTCTCGTCGAGAGGAGTGTCCATGTGCCGAGTCCGCTGACCGTCGTGCATAAAGGTCAGGCTCGGATCGAACGGTTCCTGAGCGTATTCCGACGACGGCCGCGGAATAGAGCCGGCCGGCGGAGCACCTACGCCCTGTTTGTCGTGGAGATGATGCATGGTGATGTCTTCCTGGCTTGTCACAGCGGCCAAAAACTCGGCGCACCTGCTTCTTTTCAGCCTTGGTCGCTCGTCGGCTGTTGGCCGGCGCGGGCCTCATCCTCAAATGCGCCATGGTTTCCCGGGCACACCTCTAACGGTTGTTCGTCGTAGCGTCGCATGTCGATATCGCGCAAAACTTTGGCGCTAAGCCCGAACTCCTCACGATACGACGCGATACCCCGGCTGATGACTTGCTCGAATCGTCTGAAATCCTCCTCCGTTTCGGCAAGCACGAGAGCCATAACGGGCTTTGCCTCGGTGTCCCCGAAACCCACTCGTGGCAGAGTGTGCATTGCATAGAACGTCTGGCCTGCCGGGAGCGCGTTGCAAAATGCCTCTACGGCTTTCTTAAGTTGTTCTTCGTTCAACATGACGTTTCCTTCTCACTTTTTCTATGGAGCAGCAGGCGTCGACCAGGGCCACTTCGAGGTAACTGCTACGTTGAACGACGCAACCAAGCAGACCATTGCAAACGCACTCGCGCGGGCCGAACGCATACGCCCGCAGACCCCGGCCGCCGACACCGCTCTAGCAACTGCAGATCGGCTTGTTTCTCTGCTGGGCTGCATCAACGTCGCGCAGCACTTGCCGCAGTGCCTGACGAGGATGGACGTACGCACAACCAAACGCCCCCTACCGGATCGATTTGCTTTTAACGCCATCGTCCCACGCCTGCAGCGCAGCCGACTTAGTTCGCATCGGGGTACCACGGACTCCCCCCGGAAAGTGCGACTTCGCGCAATACGCGGTCCAATACGTCGGCCCCTTCGTCACGGCCGGCTGCTCACCACATCGCGGACAGGGTTCGTGCATCAAATCCATCATTGTTCTTTCGTCAGTGCGCCGGAACGACGTAGTCCCCGTTGGGGCGCTTGACGACCGTCGCTGGCATTCCGTCGTGCTCGCGATGCTCGACGGTCCACGCTTCCACCACTGGCGCCTCACCAGTCAGTAGCTGGACGCGCACGGTGTTCGTGCCTGGTTTGACAACGACACATCCGGTGGACGGGCGAAGGCCATCATCCGGACGGCCTCCGAGCCAATACGCTTTCCACGGACGAGAATCTTCGGGACATGGGTCGAAGCCAAGAATCGGTACTGCATGGCCATCAACCTGCACCTTGTATCCCGGCCCAATGACAATGTCCGGGTTACCCATGCCGGATTGGTCCATGTAGTAACGAGCCAGATCCCGCGCGTACGGAAACGCGATTGCCGATGCAACGATTAGACCGGTGATGCCTACTGCGACGTAACGCGCTCGACGTTCGAGCTTACCCAGCGCCGAAGTGAATACATTTACCATGTCGATCCTTCCCCATTCATACGGGATTAGCTGCGACCACCCGATTTACCAAGCAGCCGAGCCCAGCTTGTATTATTTGCCCCGCGCCGCCGCGTAGATTGCAGCCATGTCGACCTCGCCGGCGACGATCGCTTGCAGCACGTCATCGGAGAAAGCCTTGACGACGCCGAGCTTGCGCGCCTTCAGCTCGACAGCTGCAGCTTCTTGCCACTGCTCGCTGTCGGTCAGTTCCGGCTCCAGGTCGGGATGAGTCGACACGTAGCCAGCCATCACATTCTTTGCTTCGCTCCGAATTTTTCTCGGCATTTCTCTGCTCCTTTCAGGGACTATCGGCACACTTTCAAAGTGTGCCAGCCGGTTCCCACGAATCTAGCCATCGCAGCGGGCCGAGCGGATCGTTTTCCCGATCTGGATTCTCGCCGCCAACTATCGCGTAAAGACCACACCGATCGCTGGCAACATGACCAGCAGGCCCAATCCGATCAGGAACAGTACCTTCGCTCGCCAGCCCTTGGCCAGGTCGATTCCGATACGGTTGCTCAAAGCTCCCCACACCATTGCTACAAAGAGCAACACCCCGCCCCTGGTCGTTTCGTGAACGCCCAGGGCCATCATTGCCAGCTCGTACACCGCAAAAACCGCCGTGCCCATCGCGGCGGCGAATGTCACATCGTTGAACGTCGGACGACGAAGCTTTACTCCAAGGATCTGCATGGCTGGTCTTTTCGGGTTAGCCGGAACTTGGCAACCACAGGTTAACGGATTCGAACGGAGCAGCCTTAAATGCGGATGGCGGCCCGCACCGCGTCACCAGCGGCCTTCTCGTACAGCCGAGCGCTCTCATGGCTGTCGTCGCATGCGCGGCTGATCACACGGGCAATATGCGGCACCGCACTCCGGCCCGGTTCACCTCCCTCGGCGGCCTTCAGCTCGGTCAGCACAGCGTCCGCGACGTAGAGGTAGTCCTGCCATCGGTATTCATTTCCCGCAGCGTCGCCCTGATGCATCGGCTGTTCGCCACAGGCCGAACAGATTGCACCGGCAACCCGCTCCCGAGTTGTCGGGTCAGGCTGAGTAGCGCGAAGTTTCTCCATGACCTGCTGGTAGTTCTCGTGGAGCACCGGCCAGTCCGGACCCCGCTCGAGCGCGTCCGGATCCAGACGACCTTCGAACACGGCAAGACGGACCTGCGGATGCTTGTGGCCGACCGTGGCCAGCCAACCCGCGCACGCGAGCTCTGCGCCGATCCTCGACTGGTGGCAAGCAAAGATCCCCGCTCCAATCTCCGGTCCCATCCCGCGATGGTCCGGACAGGTCGCCGCCAGATTCTCGGCAAATTCCATGTCGAATTGGGGGATATCGGTCGCCGAACTGTCGAGCCGCCACGGGCACGAGGCACACGGCTTGGTCATGTGGTGAAGCGGATTGTCTGCCATTTCCTGTCGCCTCTACTGAACCTCGGCACGGCCCGATGACGACACCAGCACGGCCTCTCCGTTGATCCCCGGCGCATAGCCCACTCTCCTGAGCGCGTCCAGCGTCGGATAATACGTGAACTCCCCGAGTACTTCGGCACCATCGCCTTCCTGATAAGATCCGCACAACATGACCGTGCGATCCATCACCTGGCAGGAGAGCCCCGGTCCCGGGTTCGCCACATCACGGACGAAGCCGTCTTCGTCCACGAAACACCCTTTCGGGTAGTTGGAGTTCGACACGGATGTGCCCCCGATCATGCCTTGACGTCCTGCAGGAATGCGTTGACCCGCGCCGCCATCAGCGGATCCAGTCGGCGCTCGATCGCGTCTTTTAGTTCCTGGCTGACAGCGATCTGGTAACCATGCTTACGGCCAAGCGCGAGGAAGGGTTCGTTTTCGGCGCACCACTTAACGAAACTGTCCAGCGCGTCGACGCCGAGCACCTCCCCTTCAACGAGTTGCGTTTCGCGCTCGAACAGCATGTCCCCGTCGCCCATTTTCGCGAGAATCACGGTCTTGCCGACTTTCGTCGGGATCGCGGCAAACCACAGGTCGATCACGGATCCGTCGATTTTGGCTCTCAGCTTCGCGGTCTGCCGGCGGTCATCGAGCTGGTAGGTAGGATGGGACGCCACCCTGGAGTGGGTGTTGTACAGGTACAGAAATGCGGTATGGGCATCCATGACGCTAAGTGAAAGACTCAGACTGTCTCCCGGCTGCTGCTCGCCATAGGTGATGACCGCCGTGTCATTGTCGTCGCTGATCTCGCATTTGGCGATGTTCCTGCCCGCCGCAAATTGGCGAAGGATCGCGGCTGGGAGCGTGGGAATTCTCTGGTCTACGTGCATTTTTCTCGTCCGGATTGAGCGTGCAGTGGCGAGACATCGCCAACCGCGTGATTATCGCTTGAGAAGTCAAACTTCCAGAATCGTGAAGTCCGGGTCGACCTCGATGAGATTGCCGAAATCGTCCTGGACAGCGAGATACGGTCCGGTGCCATGCTCGAACACATAGGTCCACCGGATATCCAGCTTCCACTTTTCGATCGTCGCTTTTCTGTACATTGCCGAATCCTCCATTTGTCTTGACGGGCTGATCATGGCGACACATTACTGGTCCGGCGCCGGGTTTCAAGCCTCTGCGCGAAAACTCAGTTCCTTCGACATGCCTTGAATGCGCGAGAACGCCGCGTATCGCGCCGACATGATCGCGAGCATGAAGGCCGTCGGTCACGTCATCTACACCGACCACTGACCTCGCCGCTGGCGCGCTGAATCACCTATTCGCCGAACAGGTCCGACTGCTGGCCGCGGGCCGTTTCTCCCCTGAGGACGGCCTCCTCGACTTGAGCGGCGGGCTCGACTCGGACGAGCCATTCCTTCCACGGTTCCGGCAGGGAACAGTTGATGGGTGCCCAGGCGAACAGCGGCGCGATCTCACTGTCGCGGTACCCCGCCAGCCCACATCCGATTTTTGTCACAAAGAACCGCTCGGCCGGGTTGTTCTTCGCGTATTCGATGAATTCTGCGACCGCGTCCGCGATCTGCTCGAGCGGCAGGGTCTGTTCGGGATCGTCCAATGGCGGACGGGGATTTCCTGGCGTCGGACGGCCATCCTTCGTCGGAATCGCATAGCTCTGGCGGCTCCTGCCCGCCGGTTTTCCGGCAGCAGCGCCGTACTTTTCGCGGGCGACAAGCGCAGCCCCTTTCCCATGCCTCGAGGCAAGATTCGATCCGAACACGAAGATTTCGCCATCCTTCGGCAGGGTTCCGTCGAGATGGAAAATCCGATGTTGCCCCAGCATCCACAGCACAAAACGATCGTATGCGCCGTCGTTGGCAAGATTGAACACCGGCACGCGATGGCGACTGGCCAAGACGATCGCTGTTGCCGTTCCGCCCGTTTCGGGAGATCGAGCTGCCTCCGATTCGCACCCGTCCGGCGTCCAGCAGAGGACGAATCGAGCCGGCCTATCGAGGTTCGGCCCCAGAAACTGGCCGACGTTGCGGGAATGTAGCCGGCGATCGCCTTCCTTCAGCCGGGACCAGGCCGGATGCACCGTTGCCGCTATTTCGGAGTGCCTGGGTGTCGGGAATTGGGCATGATCCGCGGAATGGCTGTTGAAGCCCGGCCACGGAAGCCAGATCTCCTTCGCGCCGCCGACGGCGTCGCATCCGGCCTCGAAAGCTGCATCGGCCCGATCAGCGGCGCCGGAGCGCAGGACGTAGCCAAGCGCGGAAAGGCGCCTGGCGATCGCCGTCATGCGTCTGCAGATCTCAACCGGGGTGTCACTGGAGCCGATGCCTGCATAGTAGAGCGTGTCCGCGTTTTCCATACGGCCAGCATACCTGCCCAGTAAATCCCGACAAGAGCTCGTAAGCCCTCGTTGCTGCGGGAATATCGATTGACCGCTATGTTGTGAGGCCACGCCGGCAAGAGCGACGTGATCACTCGCGGAATGCCGACCGGCATTCCGCTCACCTGATGCCCGCGTGGGGGCGGGCACCAGGCTGAATTTACGCAGTCTTGATGTCGACGCGCAAGTTGTTGAACCATGCAGCGAAGTCGGCAGCGTCGGTGAAAACCTTCGTCAGGGCACCTTCATTGCTGATGCCGACCGTGTAGCCCTCGTTGAGCAATCCAACGATGTGCGTTTCAAAGAGAGCAGGATTCCCTTGTTTGGTAAGCGAATCGCTGATCGTTTCTACGGAAATGGTGACTACGGGAGTGCTCATAGTTCTCTTCGTTCATTTTCACGGCGGCCGGCCGTGCGCGGGGCGCGATCGCGCCGAAGTTTTCCTACCTGTCGGAACGTGTTTTAGTGCCCGTCGCGCGGCCCCATTCCATCATCGTCTCGCCGCGCTTGGTGTCCATGATTCGACAATAGTCGCCGTGGCCGCAGAAGAACGTCGAATACATGGATGCGACCCAATACCAGGGCGCGGAAAACTTGGGCTTCGCCGCGCCGCGTTGAGTGAATACTTGAAAGCGCTGTGTCATAGCCCTTCCCTGTCTTTCCGTCGTTACGCGTCGGACTGTTGCCGGGATCTCTTCGTCGCCAACTCGAGCTCCGCAGCCGTCAACTGACGGAGGTGCAGATAACTTCCGGGGACGGCCGGTACCTGGATCAGGCGAGGTGTCTTCCCTTTACTCCCGTCCTCCCGACCGAATGCACCGATGAGGCCGACCACTTCCCCTTCTTCGGTCAATCCCCACGCGGCAACGTGCCAAACAACGGGCGGTGCATTTTCATTATGACCATCATGCACGAAGAACCAATCGGTCGACGGCGTAATCTCTTTGTACATAGCGTTCCTGTCCATCGCGCCGGCTACCGGACACGGGGCGCCGCTGGCGCCGGTTGTTTTTCCTATCGACTCGACTTGCGGCGTCACGGCAAGGCAGGCACTCGCACCAAATCTACGCCATAGCCGTCTGCGCGCAGAAGTGCGACGAGGCCATGCGGCCCAGGCAGGTGAAGGGCGCCGACGACGATTGCAGCATCACCATCATCCAGATAACCGCGCAGGCGGTCCATCCATGCGGCATTGCGTTCGTCGACCATGATGTGCCGATGCGTGGCGGCGTCGGCCGAATTGGCAAAGGAACCGTCTACGAGACGCTGTAGGGCATCAAAGTCGCCGGCATTGAAGGCGCCAGCGACCGGAACAAGCACCGCGGCCGGATCATGGGACAGCGCCCATCTGAACCCGCGCCGCTCGATGCCCTCGGGCACTGCGAGTCGTTGACGCTGGGCGAATGCGTCGTCCTCGAGATACTCAGGCTTCAGGTGGTAGTCGCGCATCGCGGATAGCGTGAGCGCGAAATCCGCTGCCTGAAACGGAGTCAGACCACACACCGTATATGCGACCTGATTGGCATCGCGCACTTCGGGATGGGTGAGCAGTTCGTCGGCCTGCTCGGGCGTCTTGCCGGAACAGGCCGCTCGTCGATGATACGTATCGAGCTCGGCCGCGCTCAGCCCGGCAGCCCATGCAGCTGGTTCGGCAGGTTTTGTCGTTACCGCCTGCGCTACACCGAGTTTATCCGGCGACGTCGCTCCCATATGTTCGAGGACGTAGTGTCGTTTGCCGGCAAGCACTGCGGGCGACGGCCGCAACAGTCCTTTGGCAGGGACGTGCATGACACCAATCAGGAGACTCTGTCGTCCGTTGGGGGCTGTGACCGCGAATGCAGGCACGCCCTCAGTCGAATGATTAGCCAGCGGGCCGGCGCAAGCCACGCGAGTGCAGCACAAAAGAAACAACGCGAGCAAAGTTCGCTTCAATTTTGGTTTTCCGACGATTACTTGTTCAATTCCCGATGGAGGTAGAAGAACACCATTGCGACGCTTCCAGTCAAGAATCCTGAAAGCGTCAAAGGCACCTCCGCTACGAGTCTACCCGACACAATCCATGCACCCAGCCATAGGGCACAGGACAAAACCGCCCACCGCCCGGCGAATGCCTTGGCGCGTGGTTTCAGCCACTCGCGGTTGGCCTCACGGCTTTGGCGGTCAGAGTGACGCGTCCAGACGTTCACCGCACTCCTGTAAGCATCGCCGAGTTCACCCCACATTCCAGCCGCTTTGATGTCCGCCCGCAGGGCCTCAACCGATTCTCGTGATATTTCGTTCGGCGGCGCCGGCACAAAATACTGGAATATTGATTTGATCATGTGGGTTTCCCATTCTCCAAGTCGGGCAAGACATCATCGATATGGGTGAACACCATCAGCTCATAGGGCGCTCCAGGCCGACATAACAGCGAGAAGAATCCTCCGGTCACACGCGGATGCGGCACGAATGGGAGAGCCGGCTCGCCCTCCGAGAAGGTCGGGTCTAACAGCATGCCGTCAACATTCCGTACGATTGAATGCGCAACGAAGCGCAACGACGCACCGTCCTGTTCGAGTGCGAGCCACCCGCGCACGGCTTGCGTGCCCGTATGAGTGGCAACCCACGCGTCGACGGCATCGTGACAGTTCGGCCGCGGCGTGGCTGCTGGCCGCACATGTTGGATCGGGCGTGCCCGCCGTGCGGCGGCAAGGCCGTCAACAAGTGCGGTGGCCAGAGGCTCGTTTCCACTCGGGTGTGTATGAGAGACGCGTGTGCGCATGCCGTTTTCCATGGTGTTTGCCACCGACGTTTCAGCTATACCTTAGCAGTCCACGAATAGCCTGGCCGTCCGAATATACCCCCTCCTCCTCGCACACCTTCCGGGACGTGCTGTAAAAAACGTTGGTCGCACTTGAGATGCAAAAAATCAGCACGGCCTCGATGCGGAGCCAACCGACGCTCGATGGAATGAGGAACCATGCAATGGGCACCGCACTCAGTACGCAAACCACTCCCGCCGCGAGGATCCGGATGCGCTCAGCCCTAGAGATTGGGAGGGATTCGAAGTCCACACGTCCGCCGAACGGTAGCAGGCAAAAGGTTATCTGTGCGTGGTCAAGTCGCGCGGCGGTAAAGCGTTTGACTTTCAGGCCAACTCCGAACTGAAGTTTGGCGACACGCACGCCGAATCGCTTCCCAGCGAGTACATGTCCGCCCTCGTGAATCAACGCCTCCAGATAAAGGATGATGTAGCCGCCGACGGCGAGAAGGGCCGATCTCCAGTACGGGTACACTCCGGTCCAATCGGCGAACCAGGCTGTGATGAGCAGCGTGACAAGCGAAAACAGGATCAAAAAGGTGTCTCTTTTCTTCATGTTTGCTCTATTAGTTTTCCGGGTATCCGGTTTGCGCGGTTGATTTGGTACTAGATCCGGGCATCACCATTTCGTCGGTCGTGAGACGCCGTTTATCGCTGCGCAGATTCTGCTCGGTCTCGGCTTGCGTCGGTGGATCCCGGAAGACGCTGATACCACCACTTTCGGCCGTCATCCCACACCCTTAGTCGTCTTTACTCGACGAAACACCGCTCTCCGGAGTCCCTGCCCGGGAAATCTTGGAGATGTCCTCTTGCGTCAGCGCCAGTTCCCGATACACCTCCTTTTGGTCGGCATCGGTGGATTTCGGGATGAAGGTCTTCGATTCAACCATTGCCTTGACTCCTGTTGGATACTCAATTTTCTGCTACGGCATCTGAAAGCCGCTATTCGGGCCAGTGCCCTTGTGTGCAATCGAGCGCCTGGACTCGCCACCCTTCCGGATTTGCAATCATGTCCCGCCGGAGCTCGACCTTGCACTTCTGGCCTGCGACTTGCGCAGCGACAGTTGCACTATCCCCGTGAACGTTGGGAGCGCCGATCGCGATGAACCTACTGGCGAGGAACTTCTCTGCGACGCGTCCCGCACTGCTTTCTCCGTTTTCGTCTGCCGCCATCGCCCCGCCCCACACACTCGCCAGCGCGAGCAACACAACCATCTTCTTCATCCGAGTCACCCTTGTAGTTCGTATCTTGTGGCCCAACACCTTCGGGCTGAACCTCGCAAGTGTTGATGCTCACTCGCGAGAGTCTTCGTTTGGCGCCGTCGTCAAGGGGAAGACGCCCGTCACATAAAGCAGTCCGGCCACGCCAGCGATGATTGCGACGAGTGCCGGCAAGCCCATCACGCCTGGCGCCATCCACGCAGCTGTCATTGGCGCGTCTTTGAGACTTCCGGGAGGAAGCGGTTTCGCGAGCCATCCCAGCATCCATGCCCAAATGCATGCACAAAATGCCAGTAGGAGCAGTCCCTTCAGCCGGTTCCAAATATTTCTCGCCATGTCGTTCATAGACCCGTTCCAGATCAACCGCAAAATCATGTTTTTGCACCCACTCAACGCGGTTGGGCTTCAACCGGCGTCAAGATGTAGCGCTTGTCGGTGCCATCCGACTGACGTACAGTGATCCCGCTCTTCATTATGCGTGTCAAGGCCGAAGCCCAATTTCGGGCCGCTTCCAGTTTCCCGTCGGAGCTGCCACGCTCATACCCTTTGTGAAAGGCGATGCTTGCGCTGCCCACCGCGGACGTGACGGCTACAATCGCCAATGCGGCGGTCACGCTTGCCGGATGAAGTGCAATTTTCTTCACGATTATCCTGACTCTTTCCCCACCGCTTGCCGCTTTACTTGGCACCTGCTACGCAGTTGCAACGAAATCGGCTTCCGTGATCATTCTGACCTAGGTGTTAACGGCCGCGACTACCCGATTCTTAACCCACTATATCCAGCTGCGCCCCCTATTCAAGCTGCCTCAAGATGCCGCAATTTTGCCCGCGCGTACTCGGCCCAGGCCTGCACCAGCACGACCAAAAAAATGGCCTGGTCCGGCGTATCGCAGTTATGGGGCGTGTATTCCACCTCTGGACCGATCCAGTCGAGCCGATCGGGTCTTTGCAACCGACCGAACGCCTCAGGATCTGCGCCCAGACTCCCGCCAAACAGGGGATCCGCAATGAATGCCCTCGGGCACGCCGTTCCCTCGACGAAGAGGATCTGGGCCTGCTGTCCCGCCTCACGCACGGAACCGCCCACCCTCTCGATTCGCCGCTGGATGGCAGACATCAGGCGCTCGATCTCGACGGCCGGGACCTGAATCTGGATCAGATCGCCCAACGCCTGGGTCGAGACGGAAAAGCAGAATCCGGCCGTCTTGTTGCCCGGCACGAGATCGAGGCCGTCGATGCGATAGAAGAAGCGGTATTTGTCCATTGAGCGGCCTGGCGCAAACTCGGTTTATGGCGGGTACCTCGGCAAGCCTCGCGTGCGTCCACTCCGCGGTGAGGTTTGGTCAGCGGACAACTTCGTGATGGTCCTCGCTCAGCTCGCTGCCGGTGCCGAGCTCCAGGCCTGCGGTCCCGGTGTACCGACATCGGTACGGGGCAATGCCATGCAGCCGTGGCCCGCGCAGTACCCCCACGAAACGCACCGCGCGCACGGGGAGGACGCCGCCACTGCAGCGGTGGGATCGTTGCCGGCGGGCGGCACGTTCCTTTTGACGCACTCGCTCGACGAGCACGTACCGGTTCCAGCCTCCTCGTTCAGACGACACGCGCTGAGCCGTCGGCTTACCTCCTGCACCCACGATGCGTGATCCTCCGGCCTCGCGTCGGCGTGCGCGCACAGGCACGCAACCACGTCCTTGGTCGAAAGCTCATCATGCAGGGCCTTCCAGAGGCGTTCGAGATGAAAACGGTTGGTGATACCGTCGCTCGGCGAGAACTCGTCCAGCAGCCTCGCTGCCTGGCGCGTACGCACATCCTTTCGATCGAATTCCGTGGTGATGTTCAGCAGCCAGCGCAACGCATTGATGCCGCCGAAAACGCTTCTGGCGAGATCCTTGCGCGAATCGGCGCCGACTTGCGAGGCTTCCGTGACGTTGAACGCGACGAAGTGATCGTGCCCGCCGTTTTCGGGCCGGCATTGGCACGGGCGCCGAGGTGTGTGTTCGCAGCTCACGCCCGCCTGGAGCAGAGCCGGGGAGCAATGCACCCACTGGCCTGCCCGTGCTGCCATTTGCGCATTCTCGTCGACGAACGGGCGCGGCATCCAGTGGGTCGCTGCCCGGCATATTTCCGGCTGATCGTCTGGCGATTCGTAGGAGTTCTCGTCGAGCGAGTCAGCTTTCACGTCGAAAAACTGTTCACCGTTGAAGTCCATGCCCTCGGTGTAGATCAGTACGCGGGGATGCCTGTCGGAGTCGGGGAGGCTCTCTGTCAGCCGGCACCATCCTACGTTCACCATGCGGTCAGAATCTTCGCTGGCCCTCTCCGGCGCGGTGCTCTCGTAGACTTCTAGCGCACGGGCGCGCAGCTCGTGATCATCGTAGGTCTTGGCGATCGCGTACAACGCGCTGCGCGCCTCGGCAAGCAGCGTCAGGATGTTGCTATTCGACATGGGGTTCCTTCCGGGGCGGTGGGATTGCCCCGTTCTGCGGACACTCTACCGAACGAGCCTTCCGGTTCAAGTCTCGGCAATCAACCGACCTGGGTCTTACGACCGCGCCGCCACAGCTTGGCGGGAGTTTGGTCGGCGATTGTCACGCCGTCTCGTTCCAGTACGCACCGGGTCTTTCCGGTGTCGAGGTCCGTGACCAACCACTTGCCTCTGGACAGCGCCGTAACGCGCGTGCGCGGATACCGCGCCTCGATAGCAAGGCGGCGCCGCGCGGCGCGAATTGCCATGAAGGTAACAACGGGCCTCGCCAAGATTCCGATCAGGAGGAAGAGCGCGAACGGGCCGACGAGTACAGCACCAGTAATTTCCAGTGCGGATTTCGCGGAATGCCCCATGTGCGTGGCGAAACCGTATGTGGCAATAGCCTCTGCCAGCCCCCACAGCGCTATGCTTCTAAACATGCCTCGACTCCTGACGGAAAATTGCTTCAGACAGCGAACACGTCATGCTCAGCCAGCCTTTCGAGGCCGATCAGCGAGTAGTAGGCCTCGTCGACCTCTGCGGCTTCAAGCCCGATGTCCCACGCTTCGCTTCCATCGGCGGCATAGAGCTTAGTGCCGCCAGTGCCGTCGTCCTTGTTGAATCGTCGCCCGCGATAGAAGCAGCCAAGGACCGTCGGCATCCCCGGATGTTCGAACAGCGCATAGCTGGGCCAACTATCAAGCTGATTGGCCTGCGCTGCCGGCTCTTCCGGATCGCAGGCGTTGAAGATCCGATCCGTCTCGTTCCAGACGTACAGACGCACGAACCCGGCCTCACGACTGCCTTCCGGCGCATTCCGGTTCCACCAGTCACAGAGATAGTGGACAGCAGGATGGGCCTCATAGTCCTGCTTGGCGGAAGACCGCAGCGAACTTTGCTCAAGCAGGTCGATCGCGACCTCAAGCACCTGATAGGGACCGGCGACGGTCTGGTTGGCGCGCACCGTATCCAGGCCCGGTCGCTCGCGACGCTTGGCGGCCGAGACGCGTGTGCCGTGGAAATCTGCGACGCTGCGTAGATCCACGCCTGCCAGATCCTTCAGAACCCCGCTGCGCTTCGGATGATCCGGATTGTTCCAGATTCCCCAAAGCCATTCGTTGCCGCGATATAGGAACACGAACTTCTGCCCAACAGAGCTTTCCGGGCTCGATGCGATCGCGTCGCCGAGCGAGGCCGCATCGATGTCCAACTCCTTCTTCCACGACCCATACGCCTCGTTTTGGTCCAGCGTACGTAGTATCTGGATGCCCCGCTCGACCTCTTCCGGCTCGACGAACTTGCCCGCGAACGTGACATGGAAGGAGGAGCGCATCTCCCGCATGGCGACGCCGGTCACGCGGCCGTCCGGCAGTTCGCGCAGCACGAGTTCCGGATACCCGGGAAATTCTTCGGGAGCGCTGCTCGCGGTATTGGGTTCCTGCATGGAATTCTCCAGTGAGGTTTGGGGATTACGACAGGCTGGACGGGGTATCGTTGGTTTTCCAGCGAGCCATCGGCGCCTTGTCCAGATCCGCCCGTACGTCGAAGATGTTGGCGAAAAGCGCATCGGCGAGCTTGCTGCGAAACGTATCCGGGTAACCGTGCCAACCGTGCTCCATGACGGCTTTCTTGACCGCCAGTGCCGGCGTGTACCCTGTTGCGTCGTGCTCGATCCGACCGTCATGGAAGACAAGCGCGATACTATGCATCCGCAGATACTTGAGCATCCGGTCTACGAAGTCGGGCATGAGATCCACTAAAGCCTCTTGCCGCAGGCGATTCAACTGTTCAACGGTCAGGTCCGTGCATGGATCGGTCAGCTTTGCACGGATTGCCATGTTGAGCCGGTTGCGCTCGGCAACGAGTTCGTCGAGGCTCTGTTCCAGAATGGATTGCTCCGCGCTCTGATTCATGCGTCGCTCCCGTAGTAGCCGATCGACTCGTCCATCTTCGGCTCGATGACCGGTTGCCAGTAACCTCCGTAGGCATCGCAGTCGATCGCGGTAGTGATGCCGTATTGGCCGATGCTGACGAAGCACTTCTTGGTGCTTCCGGACCAGAGCACGGACAGCGGCACCGGACGGGCGTCGAGGTCGCCGGTCCAATGCCAGTACAGGCCCTGCTCTTTCGGCGGTTCCTTCGTCCATGCGAACGCGGGCACGTCAGCGCTGGCCGTCGCGCGACCGAACTGGACGCCGCGCGAAAAACCCGCGCCGAAATCAAATTCGGCAGAATCGCCGGGCTTTGCGCCGTAGTCGCGCAGCGCCATCTTCTGGGCATCAACGTCGGAACGGATCACCCCGGTCCGCGTGAGCCCCCATGACGGCATGAGCTGCGCACCAGCCGGCAGGCCGTTCGTTTCCATTCCATTGCTTGCTTCTGCATTCGACATCGCAACCTCCATCAGATCGTGCCGCCAGTCATGTCTTTTCGTGAGTCACCGTGGCCACGCCGTTCGTGGTTTATCGATTGCGGCTGGTCACCACGGTTTCGAGGTGCTCTTTCATCTGCTCGAGCAGCAGCCGCGCATTGTTGTCGCCGCTCAACCACGTGTCCTCGGTGTCTTCGTCCGGGACATGAAGATCCTTCTCGTACACTTGGCAGAGCCAGCCGCCTGGGTACATGGCATAGCCGGTCGCAACGAGCCTGCGCTTGCCGGTCGATATCTCGACGATCTGGCTGAAGTGCTGCGGAGTCTCGCGTGTCAGCAGCCAGCGGCGCGCACTCAGGAAACTTGCAGGCGCTTCCTTCAGTCCGAACCCTTGCCCCAGGAAATTGATCGTGAACCGCAAGCCGAGGATGTGTTCGGTCGAGTAGTCCCACCGGCCGAGCGCGACGCGACGCGCAATACCGCGTGGGCTGCAGTTCCGCATGACGTGGTTCATGGTCGTTACTCCGCTAGCGAGGACGAGTTTCGGACGGTCACTCAGCGCAGGTAATGCGGGCGGTGCCTTCGATCTTCACGCCGTCGAGCGAGCACTTCGGCCGCTCGGTACCGGCCATGTCGTGATTCGCGCCAACGACCTTGGCCTCGGGCGCGCTGGCGGCACTTGCCGCGCCGGCCACGCCGGCGGTGGCAGTCACGTCGGGAGCCTTCGGGCCGCTCACGATGACGGCTTGGCGCTGACCTTCCTTCAGGACGATGACGATCGGCGCATCCGCGGGCGTGCGGTACAGGACATATTCCATGTGGTCCTTCTCGGCCACTTCCTGGAAGAGCGCCACGCGATTCTTGCCGGCCTCGTCCTGGAGCAGCACAAGCGGGCGCGGAAGGATCGGGCCGTGACCGAATATGAGGTGGATGCGGCCATCGGGGCTCGTGACCGCGTTCGGACGCAGTTCGTCGGCGCCGGCGATCGCGAAAGTCTGCGGGATCGGCTGACCAGCAGCGCGCTTGACCGGTTCGGCGTTCGCAACGCCGACCACCGCCAGCAGCGCCAAGATGATGGTTGTCTTCATGGATTTCATTTCCTGATTGGACGGGTTGAATGAATGGCTCTGCAGATCGCCGATCAAGCTGACGGCTTACGCTCGGACACGCGGGTCTCGCTCACCAGCCCAGTGAACAGGCTCCAACCGATGCCCGCGCATCCCAGCAGCCAGATGATCTTTCCGATGAGCATCCACATGGCGACCGCATGCATATCCATCTGGACCATGTCGATCCTGATGGGCACCGGCGTCTCGTTACACGGAACTTCCTTACCTGTCCGCGCATGCGGCTTCGTGTCCAGATACGACGTACGCCATTTCACGTCGTCGGCAAGCAGACGATCGTGAGCGACGGACCACGCCAGATGATCAGTCTGGTCAACGTTCCAGCGGCACACGACCTGGTAATCCGTCACCGTCTGTAGTTCACGGAATACGGCCGGTACCGTGATTTGCGAAACTGCGACCGTCGCCTTGGATCCCACATACGCGCCGAGAAATAGCGCAACGGACGCGAGGTAGGCGATGCCGGCACGTCGCTTCGTTGCAGCGGACATGGACGGGGCCCGCTTAAGCAAGAGTACGTATGCGAGAAACGGCCCAAGCAGGATCGCGGTGACGACAGGGACATCCAATGCCAGCAAGTGCGGCCCATTTATCAGGATGGTCCAGAAGTTGTGCATGTGATTTTTCTTTTCGTGATTGGTGGCACAAGGCCGGCTACGCAGCCTTGCGGGCCGACTTGCGACGGTCCTCGTCGCTCCGCTCCCTGACCCATGCTTCGATCTTCGGCAGCAGCGCGGCCAGATCCTCGCCGTACAACCACTCCGTTCCGTAGTGGCCCCAGCTGAATCCGAAACTGTTGCTGTCGTCGCCCTCGAAGTACTCACGCACCGGCGTGGCGACGTTGACGAGGAGCCCCGTCAGATTCTTGTCCAGCACGTATTCGACGAATTCATCCGTCTCCATCCGAAGCGCCTTCTTGCTGGGAACGCCCACGGCCTTCGCGATTTCGACCAGTTCTTCGTCGATCGCATCGCGGAATGCGGGCGGCAGCGAGTCGTGCTGGGCGATCGCGCCGAGGTGGAATATCGCTTCAAATCGCCAGACGTTTTCACGCGCCGAGCCGGTGATCTGCTCGTTGATCTTCTTGGTCATGGTCGTGTCTCTGCTTCGGATGGAGTTTCGGGGCCGCTTACAGGCCGCCGTTCTGGATCAGGTACTTCAGCGCGTCCTGATTGCCGGCCGCTGCTGCGCGACGCATGAGCTCAAAGCCCTTCGCCTTCACCTGGGAAGCCGACATTGACGGATCAATCTTGATCACGCGCTCGGGATGGTCGGATCCGCTCATCAGGCGGCCGACCAGGAACATCGCCGTCGGCTCGCCTGCGTCGACTTCCTGCTGGAGCAGGCCCGGATAGTCCTTGCGGAAGTGCAGCGCGAGCCACGTGCCGGCAGCGCGGTTGCCTGCTTGCATCGCAGTCTCCATCGCGGGACGCATCTGCTTGTTTTCGTACGACTTCGACCAGGCGTCGATCGGATCCTTGATCGGCAGAAGAATGCCGAACACCAGCATGGCGATCATCCATCCAACAGCCTTGAGCCGTTTTCGCTGAGCCGGATCCGGATTGAGCAGAAATGGCGTGCTCTCCGGCCATGTGAGTGCCGCGGCGAGGTTACGGCGCTCGAGATGCAGTTCCTTGTTACGTTCGTTACGGGTCATCGACTTCTCCGAAAGATCCAAACTTGCGCCCGCTAGCACCTACCGTTCGGACATCAGGCATGGAACTAGCCGGCGCCTCCACACAGCATCACTGCTGTTCGGTTGTCAGTCGCTCGCGCGCATCGCTCAGCGTCGCGACCGGGTAGGAAGCGATCTTTCGGTCGGCAGATTCGAGCCAGACACGGATCAGGTGCGTGGGGACCTTTGCGTCGTGCATGCCGATCCACTCGAAATGGCCTGGATCGATCGCATCCTCGAAAACCGACTCACGCGGGCCAATCGCCAACATCAGCTTCGGCTTGCGCTCGCGGGCCAGCCAGAAGGTCCAAACCTCCCCTTCCGCCTCAGCCACGTCAAATTGCGCACAGACTCCCGACGGAAGTTCCTTGAGTGCGACGGTCAGTTCCTCGATCGCCGCTTCGAATGCTTCCATCGCCAGTTGGCTGGCCCGCTCATAGATGTAGGCTGGCTCCATCGGCTGGATGATCCTGCCCCACGCCCGCTTCAATTCCCGAGGGGAAATTTCCGGCATGATGCGCCCCACGGCTGAACACGTCGGCGCACGAGCGCGCAAACGACACGGCAGGCTGGCCATAGCACCTTCTCTGCCTTGTAGCCAAACATTCTAGGGAGATCGATTCTTGTCAGGAATCTTGAATCGTGACCTATCAGGGATGTCTTTCGGTGGGATTTGCGCCCAATAGTCCTTGGGCCGCGTCAAGCACAGCCAGGTCTCGGCGTTTCGCGCCATGCAAACGGCGCCATCCGATATCGCCGGATAAGACCGCAAGATCGCGGTCGAGGCTCAAAAGAATCTGCCTGCGTGTCAGGCGGCAAGCGCGATCACGCGTGGATTCCCGGACGCGGTCGCGGCGCCGGGATTCTTTCGCTCGAGCGAACTCGCCGTGCGCCGACCGCGGCTCGAGGCGATATCGCGGGCGATGCTCTTCGAGAGGTGAATGCCCCAACCCATGTCGCGGAACAGTTCCTCACGATCGGCAAGTTCATCCTTGCGAATTTCGATGATGCGGGCCATCTCCTGGCCGATGTCCTTGCGCATCCACTGGAGCGCGTAGCGGCCGTTCTCGCGGATCATTCGGCGGGCGATGCGATACTGGTTCTTGTTCATGGTCGGAGCTCGCTGGAAGGGATCGTACTGGTGCGCGGTCAGGTACGGCCGCGTGCAGCTACACGGGCGGCCGTCTTGAACGCGCCGAAGGATTCCTGCAGGTTGGCCTGCCAGGCGCCGGTCGCGCGGCTTTCGCAGAAAACGACACCCTGCGAGACCGCGTAATCGAAATGCGTGCCGAGCACGCGGCGAGCGATCTCCTCGCTCATTTCCTCGTGCCAGTAGCAGACCTCTTTGGACATCGCTGTTTTCCCCGTGATTGGCAGCAGTACGCTTGCGTGACCAATACTAGCGATGTCATCCTTCGTTTCAAGCCAGCACGTAGATCTTCCCTATGCGGTCTTCCTGGACGCCCACAGGTCTATTGCTTTCCTATCGGCCATTTCGGAACTCGTCGTGGGCGGCCACAACGAACGTTGCGATCGCAGCATCACCCTGAAAATGGCCAATGCGCAAGCCATTCTCGGATCCGTCATCGGCAAAGATCTCGCCGGCGCAATTCGAGCGCCATGGAAGCGTACGGACGTCCTCGGCGATCGCCGAGTGTAAAAAGTTGATCTTCGCTTCAACCGTCATAGCCGCCGCCGCCCTTCGCGAGCAACGCGTCAACACAACGAGGGCACAGATCGAGGGGCTGGTCGAACAGTTCCTCGAACGCAATTCTCTGATCATCCTTGCTCCAATCCCATCGTTCCGCGCAGATGGGATGGTCGTAGTAGCCGCTGAATCCGCCGTCCACCTCTTCTGCGACATGGAGCACACCGCCGGCTTTTAGGAAGCAGCGCCGATTCTCTTCGAATCCCCTGCTGAGCGGGTACAAGAGTCGATCGTCCGTTGCCAAACCGAACAACGGCTCGCCATAAATCTCTCCGCTCGCGGCGAAACTATGCCCGTGAGCCAGCACCTTGCGAATCACCCGCACAATGGTGCTGTGCTTCGGAACGGCTGCATACAACGCTTCCCCGTTTTCGTCCCGGTCATAGACGCGCCACGCCTCTGCTGAGTCGGCAAAAAGCGGCGGCATTGACCATCCTGACGTGTCGCAATGAATAAAGAACCGGTTCGGCTCTTTTGCGTTGGCTCCATACTCCACGCGACCCAATATGCGTCCCATATTTTTTCCCGAGTGGTTTCAACCTGGGTGGTGTGAGGTGCGCGAAGGGCCTCATCGTCGCACGTCATCGTTCAAGTCAAGATTCCCAGCGGGAATTCCCCGCCTTCCTAGTTCGCCTATATCGCGTTCTCGCACGTTCCGGCTGTAGGCACGGGCGAAACCAGCGTGGCGATCAGCACGTACCCCGGATACTGCGTTTGCGCGCTCTTGATGAAGATCTGAAGCGCGGTGCTTCCATCGTCAGCCGTCAAGATCGACTGAATCGGCTTGATGACGTCCGTGCTGCCGTTCTTCCGCAGCACCCCAGACACCATAAAGCGGGTCGGCTGACGAACATGCCAGCCAATACGAGTCGATCGGTCACCGAACCCTTCCGCGAGCGCTGCCGTAGAAATCACAAGCAAGGTCGCGACAAACAGGCCCTTGAACACCCCACGCATGTCGTTTATCCCTTCAATCAGGTTACTTTGATTACAATCAGCGCGACCATGCCCAAAATCCCGGCATACAAGAGGGCGTTGACAAATGCTGCCGTCATCGCCTTCACTTGGCCTGCGCTTCCGTCCTTCCATTTATTCAGCAACATGCTTTTCCTTGTTCCGCTTGTCCGCCTTGGCTCGGAACCAGATTCCACCCACTGGCCGGGTCCATCAGCAAATCATTTGCGTGAGCGCAGGCCTCCGGCGTCAGCAGCTGCATGCGAATAACTCCCGGCTGCGGATTTCTCACGTGACATTCGACTGTGTCGCCCACCCGGGCAAACTGGGTCACATCCATATCGCATTTCCTTTGCCCTTTCCACGTACGCTCCCACGTTCTCGGGCAATGTTTGACCAGCTCAGCAACAATCGATCGGATGTTGTCATGATCGCGGCACCGATCAACACCGCTTCCCGGTATGCACTGAATTTCCGGAATGCCATCCAAGCTACCGGCGAAAAGGCCAACATAGTCAGCCTGGATCAACACTCGACGTTGCAATTCGTCGCGGCTCATCCCTTTGACCTCTGCCACAAAATCCGGGCGAACATGCGTCAACTTCGTGGCAAGCTCGTCGATCCAGTCTTTGTCCGGTTCTCCCATTTCTGTTCCGTTCAATCACTGGCTGTGTTCGTCGCGCTCGAGCGAGCTTTCGACCAGACAGCATCCGCGCTCCGCTAGCACGACGTGCTTCACGCCGGCGGCCTGCTCGATGTTCTCCAGGCTGATGGACGGGCGGCTCACGCAGTTGCCGGGGATCTGGTGCTCTTCCCGCCAAAACGTGCCGGTTGTCGTTCTTCGAAAGATGCGATCGCCGATCCGCACACGCGTTCCCGCTGAGTAGTTTTGCAGACTCATTACGCCCCCTTGCCGAGCAGCAGATCAACGTTGACGCCGGCATCGCGCAGCAGGCCGGCGGCCTCGTCGGTATCGATTCCGACGGCTTCTTCGACGTAGTCGGTATTGATCGCGGTCATCTGCACGCGGCGGTCTGGCGTGACCTCGACCAGCATGACGGTCGTTTCTCCAATCAGGTCGTAATCAATCGCATGCTCACGCATGTAGGGCATGTCGGTCACCGGGAGTTTCTTCGTATAGAAAACGCCCTGCTGACCCGGGTATTCAACGGCCACAAACCCGGATGCCTTGAGTACTTCGATGTTCATGATGTGCAATTCCTTGTTCGTTACTTCTACCGCTCGAGCGAGTACTGCTTGGCCGGGTTCTTGGCGGCACGGAGGTTCATCTCCTCGCGCGCCGCCTTCTGCGGTTTCCACGTGCTGCCGATATCGATCGTCACGCGACCTTGTTCCTTCCAGACGGTTTCGACGACCCGGTAGAGCGTCTGTGTCATCATCAGGCGGCCTCGCCGACGCACACCCAACCCTTGCCCGTCGACCGGATTTTCTCGGCCTTGCGAAGCGCCTGCAGGCGGCGATCGATGATGCGCCATCCCGGGGCGGTGCTTTTCCCGTGCCTGGCTTCGGCCTTTTCGATCTGCGCAAGGCGTTCGCTTTCGGCGCTGATCGCGGGATTCGCGCTGAGCAGGAGGAACGGCACCGGCTCGGCCGACGTCAACAGCCCTGGTGCCGGCGTTGCGCCGATCCGGTCGAGAATGAGTTGGTCCAGCTTTTCGTACTTGCTCATGAGATCCTCAAGCGCCTGCGCGCGAAGTTGTCCCCATCAGGACGGCCATCGCCTCATCCTTCGTCTTGAAGCCCGGGCCCAGCAGCATGGCTGCACGGGTGCCGCGACCCAGCGTAATCGTGCTGCCGGCCTGCTTCGCAAACCAACGCCACCGCTCGGCCGTCACCCGTGGCGCCGTGAGCTTGCTCACGACGACCTTGACCTTCTCGCGCCAGATCTCCCCGACGGCGTTCTCGCCCACGTGGACCTGCTGATGCGCGGACTTCTCGCTCCCAGCGACCCTCGTCAACTTGGTAGTCATGGTTAGATGCTCCTCTATCGGTGCCAATTCTAGCGACGCAGCCCAACGGTTCTAGCCCTCGCGGATGCCCTGCCGCATATCTCGCCACACGACAATGACGGGTCGCCAGCCGCGCGATTCGACTTGGGAATCTCTGGCCATCCCTCCCTGATATCGGCGTCTGCGCGCACAAATCCAGTCCGGAATCGCTGTTTCTGCTTCTCCCCAGCGGATCGCTCATCTATGGCTTCATTTAAAGCCGTTATCGCGAATTTTTATATTTGTGGCTCTTTTTGAAGCCCTTGAGACTTCAGGTATTGCATTCCGCGAGCCATTTACTACAATGGTCTTGTTTAGAACCCTTGTTGACCATCATCCGGTGGCTGCGAGCTTAAATGAGGCCATTATGGCAACGTCAAAGTCTATGACGCCCGACCAGATGGTCGCTCGCGTCGGCGAGAACATCAAGGCGCTGCGCCTGCAGCGGAACATCGAACAGATCACCCTGGCCGAGCGCGCCGGCGTGAGCCGAACCGCCCTCAAGAACCTTGAGAACGGCAGCGGCTGCACGTTGCGCACGCTCGTGAGCGTCTTGCGAGCACTGGGTCAGGAATCGTGGATCGACAGCCTGGCACCCGTCGCGACCATCAATCCGATGACGATGCCTCGCACCGGCGCCGTCCGCACGCGTGCGCGCAGCAAGAGCAGCGCGAGCGCGAAGTCGATCCGATCCACCCGCTCCTCCTGAACGAAAGCGCATGGCCACTACCGCACCGAAAACCCGCCGCAAGACACCGCGCCGCGCCGCCTACCAGCACGTGGACCGCGTCGAGGTCTATCTCTGGGACGAACTGATCGGCGCCGTCGCCCTCGATCCCGGCTACGGCTACTACGCCTTTGCCTGGGCGCCCAACTTCATTGAGTCTGGCGTCGAGCCGGCTCCGCTTCAGATGCCGACCGAGCGCAGCGGCCCGTTTCTGTTCCCGAATCTCCCGGAGGTTACGTACAAGCGCTTACCCGCGCTGCTGGCGGATGCTCTGCCCGACGACTTCGGCAACGCGCTGATCGACCGCTACATGGCCGAGCAGGGTATTTCCGCCAAGGACGTGACGCCACTCGATCGCTTGGCGTACATGAACTCGCGTGCGATGGGTGCCCTGATCTTCAAACCTTCGCGCGGTGGTCACAAGCGCGTGCCGACCTCGATCAAGCTGAGCGATCTGGTTGAGGAAGCGCGGCGGGCTGTCCACGGCGTCGCGGACGGCGATGACGGCACGAATGCGGCGTTGCGCAGCATCATCGACGTCGGCACGTCGGCCGGCGGAGCGCGGGCAAAGGCCGTGATCGCCTTGAATCCGGCAACGAACGAGATCCTGTCCGGACAGCTGGACGTACCGGACGGATTCGAGCACTGGCTTCTCAAGTTCGACGGAATGGGCAAGGACCACGAGCTCGGCGCCAGCCAAGATTATGGCCGCATCGAATACGCCTACTACCTGATGGCCACGGCCGCGAAGATCACGATGTCGCCCTGCCGGCTTCTCGAGGAAAACGGTCGTGCGCACTTCATGACCCGCCGGTTCGATCGGGAAACGGGCAATGTCCGTCACCACATGCAGACGTTGTGCGCGATGGCGCATATCGACTTCAAAAAGAAGGGGACGAACGCCTATGCTCAGCTGTTCGGGACGATCCGCGATCTGGAGCTGCCGTACGAGGACATGGAAGAGGCGTTTCGCCGGATGGTGTTCAACGTCATGGCGCGCAACTGCGATGATCACTCGAAGAATTTCTCATTCCGTCTGCGCCGCGGCCGCGCGTGGGAACTGGCGCCGGCCTACGACGTGACCTTCGCGCATAACCCGAATGGGGAATGGACGCATCAGCACCTAATGTCCGTGAATGGCAAGTTCAAGGACTTCACGATCGACGATTTCCTGGATGAGGCCGATCTGTTCGGCGTCGGTTCGATCCGTCGCGTCATCGCCGAGGTTCAGGATGCGGTCGCACGCTGGCCCGAGTTTGCGGCTCAAGCAAGCGTGAGTCCCATGGAGACACATCGAATCCAGTCGCTGCTGCTGCCCATGGCTTGATTGCCGGGCCGCAGGCATTTCGCCAACAATTCTCGACACGGGACCACACCATGGCCACGAGCCAAACCGACAAGAAACTCGAATCTGCTTGGGCGACGTTCATGATACTGAACGCGAAGGTGCCGTACATTCGCCGCTCGCAGGTGATCGAGTACCTCGCGAAAAGCGTGAGACGCGATCAGCGAGAGCTAGCCATCAAGGCGGCCGATCTGTTTATGAAGCAAGCCCGCAAAGAGGACAAGCTGGTGAAGTCGGGGCACGTCCACTGGCGTTTTGTGGGCGTCTCCGACTGCCCGCGCAAACTGATCGATGGCCGGCCGGTTGCGGAAACAGCACTGACTAAACTCGAGATCACCTCCCGCTGCCCAGCAAAGTGGCTGTCCGTAGATCTCGAAACCGGCGACGTGTGGCAAGCAAACGAGGCGGGCCAGTGGGTGCGGGCCACGTCCGAGAACGTGCTCACGCTCAAGCTTCTGGCCGAGAAGATCGCCGAATAACCCTCATCGCAGCGGCGGCGCGCCGCTTCAGACGCCTGCTGATGAGACTACCCCGCGCAATGAAAACAGCCGGGCATCGCCCGGCCGTCCTGTAGCCGCGTAGCCTACTTGCCCGCCGCGGCCACTCGACGCAGCCGCTCCACGGCAGACTCCGTCGCCGGGTCCGCGCCGCCGGCGGCGATACGACGAGCTTCTTCAACGGCATTCTGGCGATCGATCGGCTTCTGGCCGATGTCGGCAATCGTCGTCGCGGCATCCGCACGCACACGAGCGGCGTCGGCCGCCCGGTTCAGCGCGGTGAGCCCCGTCGACGCGCCGCCCGTACCCGAGCGCAGCGCGTTCAGTTCGTCCTGTTCCTGGCGCCGCAGGTTCGCGCGCTCTTCATCCGCACGTGCCTGGTTGAGGCTGCTGATCGCGGCTTTCGCCTTGGCGTCGAATTCGTTGAGGTTTTTCTCGACGGTGTTCAGGATGTCCTGAAGCGTGTCGACGAGCTGCTGCGTGGCTGCCGCATCCTGCTGCAGGCCCGGCAGCTTCGCTTTGTTCGATTCGAGGTTGCTCGTGAACTCGTTGAGCGTCGCTTCGTCGATCTCCTTCTTGTCGAACTTCGCGATCAGGATCTCGGCCGCTTTCTCGTCGGTCGCGATGCTCGTCGCCAGATCCGTTGCCGCCTGCTGCGCGGCCGCGTTTTTGTGCTTCGCGTCGGCGAGTTTCATCGCGACTTCACGCAGCTTCGCAGCCAAGTTGTCCCGGTCCACCTGCGTTGCGGTTTCCGGGTCGAACGAAGCGATGGCCGTGGCGATGTTGTCGCCGAGAACACCGACGTGCTTCTTGATGAGGGCTGCCGTGAGGCTCCAACCAGACATGTGCAAAACTCCTTGAGAGGGATGGCGAAAGTGAAATGGCCGGCGCTACAGCACCTTGACCTTATTGCGGTCGAGCGCGAGCCCGGCCAGGAAATCGACGTACACCGCCGCTGACGTCTGGCCGTCGCGACTGAGCACGTTTTCGAACGAGATCAGGAGGCGTTCAGACTGCCCGCCAGCAAGCGTCCGCGTGTACTGCATGAACGAGAGATCCTTCTTCATTCCGCGATCGCCAACCGCGTCGTCCAGCCGGTTCTCCGTGGCCCGGAAGGGAGACACGTACTGGCCCACGCCCCCCTCGCGCGTGAAATGAATCTCAGCGATGTCGCCGGGCAGCAGCGCGTCCAGACGGGAATCGCTCATACCACTGATCTGCGAAAGCTGGTCTTCCGCCATGTAGTAGTCCATCTCGCCCAACCCGAAGCCTTCGCCGCGGAACGGTGCCTGTTCCTCGGCTGTCACCGGGTACTGGCGCGTGAGGAACTGGTAATACGCGACGTCGCGGATATCCTCGAGGCTGTCCGCGCCGCAGAGCACCTGCAGAAACGCGCCGCCGATGCCGAGCCGGCCCTCGCCTAAGGACGTGTAGAGCCGAAAGAGCTTGAGGTCCTCGTCGCCGTTCATATGCAGACGACTTGCCGATTCGATAGGCAGGTGAGCGTCCTTCGGCGTATCCAGCAGACTTGCGTCGAGCAGCGCGAACTCAGCGCGCGGGATCACCAGCAGCGCGCCGATCTGCGCGTTGAACGGCAGACCCGTATCCACGCGGTCGAGCTTCGGGGCATGGGCGCGAGCAGCGTCGTCCAGCTTCTGGTCGACTATGCGGCTGGCGAAATTGAAGAGGCTCATTGTGGGTCTCTGAATCGTGATATGCATGGGTCGCCATGAGGAGGAAACGGCAAGCCGGCGTAACCGGCTTGGTTTCCCGTTCCGCCTCACAGCTTGTAGTGATTCGTCGCGGTATAGCTGTCCTTGCGGGCCGACCAGTTGGTCCAGAGCCTGTAGGATCCGAACCCGATCACACCAATACCTGCGATCCACAGCAGGACGTGCAGGATCTGGCTACCGGTATGGGCTACTGACGGCGCTACTGCGTCCGTCGACGATCCAGCGTTGCTTGCCGGCTGCGATCCAGTGTCCGCGATGCTCCCGGACTGCACGTAAACCGGCTGGGACGGCCGCTGCTCGATCACGACCGGCGCGGAGCGCGAGCTTTCATGTCCAAGCATCCATCCGAACAGGAAGTTGCTACTGCCACTTCCGGAGTTGTCGTAGTGGTGCACGACGATCGGCGCAGGCGAGTTGTAGCGGTTCCCCGTTGATGCACTGCCCGAATAGTCACCGGTGCCACCAGCGTTTGTGTAGACCGGCGCCGGGGCCGGGGCCGGGGCCGGACGGTTGTACGTGGCAGCGGCCTGCCGCGACGCCTGGCTGTTGTATAGCGCGGTGCCAAGGGACGGGCTGGAACGAGAGACACTCGCACTCGAGCTCGAAACGTTCGAACGTGAGCTGCCGAAGCCGCTACCCAGGCTGCTACCGCTCGACGAACTGTGCGAGCTGGACGAGGCATGGCTTGAACCGAAGCCGGAGTGGCCGCCACCGCCCCCACCCCCGCCTCCGCGGGCCCAAGTGACGGGCGAAACCGCCAGGGAGAGTGCAACAGCCAGCGTGGCCAGAAAGCTGCGATTCATGTAGAGGGCTCCGTTCCAGAAATCGACCGGTCTGATAGCCAGACGTCATCAGTCGCGGCCGGATAGCTGGATGTTATTGACCGCCGGGCCCGTCAGAAACGCTGAATCAGGGTCTATACGGGGCATCTTTCGCCACGACAACCGTGGGAAGACGATGTGCCGCCGAAATCCAAACGTGGTCCTCCACGTACCGTCTTGCAATGGCGCGCTGGCATGGCACTCTGGCCTCTCCTCACCGGAGCGCCAGCCCATGACCGACGTCGCATACGAAACTGTCCTGCCCGATCAGCCGCACGTGAGCACGCCGCCGGCCGCCCCGAATACTCCCTTCGATAGCGCAGCATTCGATGCCACACGAGCGAAGAGGATCAAGGCGTCCAGAGAGGCCGGGAACATCCATCTCGATCAGATTCCCTGGTATGTCGAAACGATGCGCGGCCGCGAGATCTTCTATGTTCACGATCCGAAGGTCCTCGGTGTCATCCGAACCGTGAGCAACAACGGGAGCATCTACATCGACTGGGCCGACGCCGACTCGGCAGAGAAGGAACTCGCCTCGCCCGTCCAGGACGGCAACAAGACCGTTTTCCGGTCCTCTCTCGGCCAGCACGACTTCAAGGACTACGCGCTGGTGCAGCCTGCTAAACGGCCGCAATAAGCGCCCATAGAGGGCTTGTTGGCTTATGGCTACAATGCCGCCACCAGGCCGTCAAACGAGCGCGCGGTGATCTGTTTTTCGGGGATATTCAAATGAAAGTTTTGGGCGTGACCATTTACAAGCCGGACGCGCGAAGCGTGCTGCTGAGTCTTGGGTCCACCGTCGCAGTGTTCGCGATCCTGATCGGAATCGATCGCATGATCAACAGGCATGTGGACCTGACCTTCATCGGTCTCATTTTCACGGTCCTGATTTGGTACCGGTTGTCCGAGCTCATTGGCCTTAACCCGAAGCAAGCCGGCTGGAAAGGCCTCGTGCTCCAGATAATCTGTACCGTGCTGATCGTCATCGGCTACGGATTCGCCACCATGCGCTGATCGATCGTTTGCGCAAGCCATACGGCCGCTGGCACTCCTCAGGGGAGCACGCCGCTTTTGCTTTGATCGGCTCAGGCTATCCGCGATCGCCTTGGGCGATTCGCTCGGCGAGAAACTGAAACTATCGGAGTCTCAGTTTCCGTCGACTACCCGGTACACCGGCGCTCCGCTGGTTCCAGCGACCACGTTGAACGAATACTTCCCGGATTCGGTAGTGATCGTCAGGCGGCGTGGCCCGGTTATATTCGGACCGCCGATCATCGGCGCGTACTTCAGGGCGACGTAGTGATGATCAATCACGGCCTGAACCTGAAGAGCGAGCGGGCGCGTCCACTCGACGTGCTTGACCGTGGCAGGAAATTCGAGGACCGATACTCGCACCGGCGCGAGTTCGAGTGTTCCATCGTTCCGCATGATCCGTCGGTCGGTGTTCAGATCCACCCGTCCGTCTTTTGCGATGTCGTAGGTCACGAGCCCGGTCGGCGTCACGAAAATCATGTCCGTCGCAGTCGCGTACTGCGCATTTCGCTCGATCGTGACCGCTCGATGATCGTCACGGACGCGGACAAGCCATCCGATCGAGTTTCCGATCAAGACCTTGCTGATCGGAGTCTCCGACTGGATGCTGATCGGTTGGATAGGTGAGCCGGCGTACGCAGTTGCAGTGGAAATGACTGCGATCGCCGCGGTGACCCAGTGAATGATCTTAGGGGTTGCCTGTCTCTCGTTCATAGCAGCGAGGTTCATGGGGTTCCTTTGAGCTTCCTGATCAGATTCGCTTACGAGCGCTCGCCACGGGAGCCACGCGCTGCCAGAAATCCACCAATCCCGCCGCCCAGATGGCTCTGCCACGAGATTCCTGGATAGATCGGCAGCACGCCGAGCAGCATGCTCAAGCCATAGGTGCCGACGACGAACAGCGCCACCACGATCGCGAGGACGTTGCGCGTGTAGACCCCACGGCCGACGAGGTATCCAGCAAATCCGAACACGACGCCACTTGCCCCAATATGGTCGGACCAGGCCGCGCCGAAAAGCCAGGAGCAGAGCCCGGCGCCCAGCATTGAGCCGATCAGTGCTTCGTAGAAGTTCGAGATGCGCGGCCACATGACCAGCCAGCCGAGGATCAGCAGTCCACCCGTGTTCGCGACGAGGTGCCCGATGTTCGCGTGCAACCAGGGAGCAAACAGGATGCCCTGCAGACCGCTCAGCGTGCGCGGAATGACGCCATGCCGGTCGAGATGCAGCCCCGGTATGGCAACGGACAGGAAGAACGTCAGCCACATCGAGCCGACGAACATGGCGAGCAGTAACGCTCGTGCTCGGATCTGTTCGCCGGCGGTGCGGACCGCACGGGTCATGGAATAGGCGTTCAACATCATTCGGTTGCGAAGACCCGCAGCGGCGATGGTCGCCGCGACGGGTGTACCTGTTCAGAGGGAGATCGAGAGGTAGGCTGAGCCGACCTCGTCGCTGTCGGGGCGGTTGAGGCGTGCCGCAACACGGTCCATGTGGGCGTCGATTCCCGCGAACAATTGCGGCAGATCCGCATCGCGAGCGCCGCGGGCGTTATCGCAGCCGGTCCGCTCGCGCATGTACGCGTCGAGCGCCTTCAGAACCGCATCGCGGGCACCGTCGCGGAATTCGTCGATCGGTATCGTCTTCGTATGCGCTGCTGTCGGCACGTCACTGAGCTCGACGATATCGAAATCGGAACTGGTGATGGATTCCCCGTTGGGATCCCAGTATGCGGAGTGATCCGTCTTGTGGAAAGCCTCGTCCGTGTAATCCTCGGCGTTGGCCGGCCGGTACGCGACCTTGCAGTAGTCGCCATTGCGCATGCGCACGAGTACTTCCCCTTCGGCCTCGCAGCGCGCCTTGAGCGCGAGCGTGAACGGGTTGAAATCCTTCCTCGTGGCCAGTACCGTGGTGTTCCGCATCAAAACTCTCCCTCTTATTTCGATGCTCTCATTCTATTGACTCGCCCCGCCACTTCTAGATGCCTCGGCGTGTGTGACTTTTTCGCCTATGGATCGGCTCTCAGTAGACTTTGTCGTTGATCGCGAGGCCGGCAGGACGCGCTTCAAAGCGGTATTGCCGATGCTTTGGATATTCCGGGTCGATCTCGCGTACCAAGCGGTCGAGCTCGCGCATCATGTCGCCATTGTCTGCACCCATCAGATGGACCGCCTTCGCAAGTCCCTCACCGTACTTCTCGACCATGAGCGCAGCAAACGCGGGCGTCTCGGCACCGCGAGCAACGTCACTCTTTCGGCCTTCCGCGTAGTTCCGGATTTCCTCGATCAGGGAAACTGTTGTCATTCCAGATCACTCGTTTCTTCGGCCACCGGCCGACCTGAGGGGCACTTGCGCGTCAAGTGTTTTCCGTTCGGTTAGTGGCAGATAACTCGATCGGGATCTGCTCGGCCCGATTGCACCGCCAACATTCTTTGCATCGTGACGTTCAATAGGTCGAATGGCACGGCCAGAGTTACCGTGCGGCCGGCAGCCAGCATCTTCCCAACTACTCGGCCACGATCCGCTTCGCTCGTCGCCTTGCCGAGTGTGGCATCGACAGCACCCTTGACGTGCTCGCCGAACGCTACGAAATAGCCATCCATGCCGTCACGAATGAGATCATTCATGCTGCTCGCGGTGCCTGCCGGTAGGGCCTGAGCCTTGTGATTGAGAATGGTCGCGACGGCCTTCTCCATCCAGCTCTCCAGTTCCGTCAGGTTGATGATCCGCAATACCGATTTGCCGACCGCTTTCAATGCGCTCATCACCTCTTCGTGGGTCGCGCCGACCCAGACCGACGCGCTGCCGGTCGCTGGCTCGGCAATCACAAGAAAGACCCTGTCACCAGGGATGAAGCTCTGAGTGTCCATCCCGCTCGCTACCATCATGTGTGTTCCTTGGCGTTTTGACCGTAATGCGCGTCTGACATATCCGGTCAGGAAGCGGCCAATCGGTGCCGCGCAGACAGCACTGCGCCAAGACAGCCTGCGAACCCGCGCCTAGATCACTCTCTTGCGGCCAGTGCAAGCGATTGTAGGGAGAACGCTTCCAGTCCGGAATCTCGAAAGAGTGCCCATGTGGGCGTCTTTCCGGTCAGATTCCTAGCTGGACGACATTCTAGTAGCCAACCGAACGGGTGATCAGGCGTCGTGACCGCTCCCGAGACGCGCTAGCGTTTCGAGTCCGTCCTCAGCCCATCTCACGAACTCCTTGATGTCGGTGCGTAGAGCCACGAGCTCACTCGCATTTGATGTGGGTTTCATGCCCCGCAACATGGCGAGCCATGCTTTTCCCGTCTTCTCGAAACCTTCGAGGAGCGATTTACGCCGCGCCATGAAATGAATCTTGAACGCATCGTGCAGCGGGATCTGCATATCCGTTGCCTTGCGCCACATGTCCATACTCACTCGAATGAACGATGGGTCCAACTCGACGGGAAAAGCGGCGTCGCGCTCCCCTGGCCGAGGCGACAACAACGCACTCAATTCGTCCGCGGCAGCTGCATGAACCGCAGTTCCATCGTCGCCAAGCGGTTCCCCGGATGGCATCTTTCGGGATTCCGCAGAATCCCGAAGCAGATTGATGGCTAGGCGCATCGCGTCGGCAATGGTTATTTCACTCATTGCGGCTTTTCCTTCACAACAGTTCAATCTGACCAAGGTTGGTTTCGCGGAGGTCTCGCTTGCCTTCGGTGATTTCGCTGGTCGTTCGCCGCGCGGATTGCGTGACAGACTTAGACTGTGCGGCAGGTGGATACTGCCGATGTTCGCGGCCCCATTCGGGACTCAGCACTTCGGCAGCGAACAGGACGCCGGGAGCGATCTGAATGTAGCGACTCATTGGCGTTATTTCCGTTTAAAGGGTTTCTGACCTCCGCGGGATATGACGTCAATGGCAATTTCCCGAACTGAGTTTTTCGGCCCATGCCCGGTCCTTAGCGGCGTCGCGCACGGTCAGGGCGTGATATGCACGAGCCTCATCGATGGCGGCCTCGCCGGCCCGATACTTCTCTTCCGAGAAGCCATCGAGAAATGCCACTTTCTGTACGCTGCCGTCAGGGTAATCGTGTTTCGTTCCCCCCGTCACCCCGTGCTTGCGGAATGCGTCGCGGCCTTCGCGCTGGCAGTCGCCAATCGCCGGTGCTGATGTCATGAACAGATTCATTGATTTTTCCTATTCCTGTTGGAGTCGGTCGCGCAGCGCCAAACCTGACGGCGTCGCTCGCCAGCATCCCTGATTGTCACGGGTAGCGAACCCCGCGCGATACAGCGCCTGCATCGTATCCACGTTGCAGATGCGGGCGCCGTTCACGATTACGGCTGACCCGGCGCCCGGCTCGGCCGCCCAACCTCGAGACAGCCATCGCATGACGCGGACCTGCGCATCCGTCAGCTTGGGTGAGATCGCTTCCATCGATCTGCTCCTTGTTGGTTGCCGATTCAAAAGTCGATCACGTCGACTGGAACATCAATCCCGTGGTGTTTGAGAACTGCCTCACGGAACGCTTTCCACTCGGCTTCCCCGGCTGGCTCATGCGTACAATGCAGGCATTGATCGGCACCCTCCAGCTGCTCCGTCACGGTTCGATGCACGTCGATCCCAAAGCGCTTGCTGAAGCGCCCAACGCACGAGCCATCGTGCGCCGTCACCCACACGGTATCTCCCCTCGAGGACACATCGATGCTGTGAGGTTTCGTCACGCTTTTTCCTATTCCTTGGCTGTGGCGGGCGGCGCTGAGCAAGCAGGCAGCGCCAGCCCGTCGCGCGAGTCCACCCCGTAGTGATTGGTTGATATCGGGCGCTCGAGCGCCGGATTCTTTCGCTCCGGCGTTCGGATATCAAAGCCGCTGGAGGGCCGCGAACGCAACACGCGCGAGGTCTTCCGCCGACAAAGTCACCCGCCTCTCGACTTCCCGCTTATCAGAGTCGGGCAGGACTCCATCGTCAGCCGAATCGATACGCCCATCCTTCCAAACGATGATCGATCGTCGAGCGTAGCGCGCGTCCGAGCGGAAGAAACTGAACTCGACGTCCGATCCATCGCCCCGGTCGGTGAAGTAGCGCAGTTCCATAGGCTGTCCCTCGACCTCGACTGGAATAAAGGCTTTCTTCACGACCCCTTCCGGATTGAGTCTCTTCGCAAGTTCGTACAGAGCGACCGAGCTAAACGAGGCAAGATTCATCGATTTTTTCCTTTATACGCTCGCGTCTGCGAGTTTCAATCGCATCCCTTACGGCCTGCTATCTCAGCTCGCTCCTGCGTATTCTTATGCGGCCGTGTCACGCATAGCTGCCGTGACGCGCTCCATAAGACCAGCACGCATCGCCAGATGCAACACCGCCCGTGTATATGCCTGCACGTTCGTACCCGCCTCTGACACCTGTGCCTTGATAAACCGGTTCATCGATTCGGGAACGCCAATCACCACAGATACCAGCTGGTCGAGCGGATCGATGTTGCTGTCGCCGGCCTTCGCACGCCTGCGAGGCTGCGCGACTGATACAGCCTCCGCGAGGAGTGATTCGATGTCGAGTTCCTCCGCAATTGCGTTCGTACTCCCTTCATACATCGGGACAGCGGTCTTGAGCAATGCGTCGAGCGCGGATTTTTCAACTAAAACCTTCATGATTTCCCCGTTCATACGGCAGGCGCCGTGCAACCATCTTCGTCCTTCGCTGCCCTTTCGCATTCGACGCAACGTACATCATGCGGTAACGCCATGAACTCGGCCAGCGGAACGAATGTCGCGCGCACGCTCGGCCGAGATGTGTAGCGGCAGCGCGATCGACCTCCAGTATCGTTGGCGAGGTGAATCCGTCTCGCCTTCTTCTGCGGTTTGATGGGAAGCGTCATCGCCTTTTCCTTCGTCGCTTAGCGCGTTTCGAATCAACACTGTACTGAACAGCGAGCCTGGATCAAGCTCTCCCGACGAGGCAACGAATCGCATGTCCGATGCTTCTTCGCTCTGACCGGAACTTCAAAAGAGCGCCCATGCGAGCGCCTTCGCGGTCAGATGACGGAGATCTTCAGGCTGTCCGCCAACTGCAATACCTTGCTCCGGAGCGGATCGACCGCCAGTGAGTCATCACCGAGAACGTAGAGACCGGGTGATGACAGCCTCTGCCCGAAAAGCATGACGCACCGGCCGGCGTCATTCCTGCGGGATCCGTACGCAATCCCCTGAGCTGTCGGGCATTGATCGTGTGCAGCCTGCGACCACTGGCGGGTCTGCGGATACTTGGCCGGAATGCTGTCGATCAGATCGGCCCGCGTCACCTCGAGGGCGGGCAGATACGGCGTATGGAAGCTGACGCACTGGATCGGGTCAGGCAGGAGCACCTTCGCGATCCGGTAGTGTATAAGCCGATCGAGATAGAAAACCCCGGGTGGATTGAGAGTCACATCGTGGAAAAGCGACTCCATGATGGCGCACTCGAACGAGCTCGCGCCGTACCACGTGTGGACGGGCGAGCCGTCCCGAAGATTGATCGGCGCGAACCGCGTATTGCCCCAGCCTTCGGAGAACGTGGTCGACGTCGTGCCGTGAGGGTGGGTGCAATACGCGTGATACCAAGCGGGTACATCCTCTCGGGAAATGGGCAGGACGGTGAACGGCTCCGCCGCGCCGGGTACGTGCAGGCCGGTCATCAGGCGACGTACTCCCCGTGCAGATGATGGGCGGCTTCAACGACGTCATCACGACGATCGAGCGCGTCCCGCGGCGCAACCGGCTCGGCCTCATGCGCGCCACGCCCGGCAATCCATCCGTTCGGGAAATGGAACCACGCGGCGACCTTCCACGCATCCTCTACTGGCCCGAGCGCCTCGAGGATGTCTTTGATCACTGGCAGTGGCTGGCACATCGCGTCGAACTGGTAGCCCGCGAAGTATTCCTTGCCATTGAACGTCACGCCAAAGACACGCCCTCGCCGCTTCCAGTCACTCGCGGGTTGAGCCTTGTTGGCGGGCGGCGTTGCCTGCAGCGCATTGATCTGCTCTGCCGTGAGCCAGTCTCCCCGCGCGAAAACTTCGCGCATGGTCTTCTGGCGTCGGATACGCTCCTCGATCAACGGCGCTGCCGGCGCCGACAGGCCCGAGAAAGCCCGGGCGATTTCATCCGCGCGCTGGAACAGCCCTGTTTCCCATTGAGGCGTGGACAGAATGACAACCAGCAACTCTTCGATCCCCTTTTGCAGCGAGGAAGCAATGACCGGATCGGTGCCGCGCGGGAGCGGCAGGCTCAACACTACGTCCGTGTTTGAGTCTTCATGGACTTGAATCATGACTCCCTCCGAAAATTTGCGACTCTGCCAACATTATAGTTGTCGTCGTCAAAATCGCAAGATTAGAGGGTTGGGTACGAGAGGACGACATCACCGCGCTGGGCGGCATATCGGCAAAAAATGCTGCGTCCGCACACGCGAAATTTCGCGCCCGGCGTCCCTTGGTGCAGAATACTGTGTTTTTGTACAGTACCCAAGGATTCGCCATGTCCGCCACCCCGGATCCCAACACCGCGCCGCAGATCGACTGTGGCAAGCCCGTTCCCGTGGCCGAAGTCCTCGCGCGCGTTCCGGCTGGCTTCCCGTCACCCGCGCAGGACCACGCCGTCTCGCGCATCGACCTGAACCAGGTCTTGATCCGCCACCAGCTCGCGACCTATTTCCTGACCGTCAGCGGCCCCTCGATGCGCGACGCCGGGATCGACGACGGTGACCGCCTGATCGTCGATCGTGCGGTGCGACCGCGCCACGGCGATATCGTCGTGGCGGTGGTCGACGGTGAACTGACCGTCAAACGGCTCTATCAACGCGGCGGCGTCGTCAAACTGTTGGCCGCCAACCCCACGTTCCCGGACATCCGCCCACGTGACGGTAACGTGCTCGAGATATGGGGCGTAGCGACGTTTTGCATCAAGGCGTTGCCGTGAAGACGTCGCGCCCCGTCGCGCTGATCGACGGCAACAGCTTCTATTGCTCGTGCGAACGGGTGTTCCGCCCGGCGCTCGTCGGCAGGCCGCTTATCGTTCTGTCGAACAACGACGGCTGCGCGATCGCACGCACCGCGGAAGCCAAGGCGCTGGGGATCAAGATGGGCCAACCTTGGTTCGAGATTCGGCACCTGGAGCACGACGCAGGCCTCGTCGCGCTGTCCGCGAATTTCGAACTGTATGCGGACATCAGTGATCGCATGATGGCCATCATCGGGCAGTTCGGGCCGGACCAGCACATTTACAGCATCGACGAGTCGTTTCTGTTTGTCGACGGCATCCGTGGCAATCTGACCGACTACGCGCAACAGATGCGCGCTCGCGTGCTGCAATGGGTCGGCATCCCAACGTGCGTCGGCATCGGCTCAACCTACACCCAGGCGAAGCTCGCCAATCACGTCGCCAAGAAGCGGCCACACTGGAACGGCGTGTGCAACCTCACTGCGATGCCGCGCGGTGCGCTGGCAACCCTGATGAGGGAAGTCGACGTCGGCGACGTATGGGGTGTGGGGCCGCGCTTAGCGCCGCGGCTGCGTGAACTGGGCATCGCGTCCGCACTCGACCTCGCACGCGCCGACCCCGAGGGGATCGCTGGCGAGTTTTCGGTGGTTCTTGCCCGAACTGTGCGCGAACTGCGCGGCAGGCCCTGCATCGACCTCGGCGCGGACACGGCGCCGCGCAAGCAGATCATGACGTCGCGCTCGTTCGGCCGCGTCGTGCTCGAGCAAGCCGAACTCGCCGAGGCGATCGCGGAATTTGCTGAGCGCGCTGCGCACCGGCTGCGCGCGCAACGCTCGCGGGCGGGCGCACTGCAGGTCTTCATTCGCAACAGCCCGTTTCGGGAGCGGGAAGCGCCTTTCTCCGCGTCGACCTCGATCCGGCTGACACCGGCAACTCAAGACACCCGGCAGATCGTCCAAGCCGCACGATACGCGCTACGCGGGATTTTCAGGCAAGGGGTGCGCTACGCGAAAGCGGGCGTGATGCTGTTCGACCTCAGTTCGGTCGATGTCGAGCAACTGGAGCTGTTCGGCGCCGACGAGCCGACAGTGACGGGAAATGGCCGAGATCCGCAAGCCCTGATGCAGACGGTCGACGCACTGAACGCGCGCTTTGGTCGCGGCACCGTGAAGTTAGCCGGCGCCGGATTCGCGCAGGAGTGGCGGCACCGACCGGAGCGGCTAACACCAGCCTACACGACCGATTGGAACCAACTGCCAATCGTACGTGCATAGGCTGCACGACCCTAGACAGGCGGTGTCGACGACACGATGGATAAAAAAAAAAGCATCGCACTTTTCAGGGCGACGCTTCAAAAGTGTTCTAGCAAATTCCGAGGGCCGTGCTAGAACCTGAGAGGACTTCAGTATGGCATAACTGCTTCTTGTTGGGAAGCTGTTTCTAATTTGGTGTTGTCGTGCACCAGATTCAGTGATCGCCGGTCACCTCGTCAAAGAACTCGGATATTCGAAAGCATGACGTCCAGCGTTTTCTGTTCCGGCCGGGCGGTGCCGACACCGTTTTCGCCGGGGACTTCACCCGGTTCGGCGAACGCGGCGAGACAGACCATCAGTTCTTTCGAGACGCCGAGGCCGATACCCATTGATGCCACCTCTTCCTGCAGGAGGGATCCGTTCATCAGGACCTTCGCCAGACCGCGCACGCTTTCCACGAGCGTGCGATCGCTGTCCGTCCACACGTCCGGCGGGAGATCGCGAAGTTGCAGGAGTTCCTTCAGCCTTGGCGGCATGGGCCGCCGGCCGACGCGAGTCGCGTACCCCGACGTCGCGGAATCCATGATGGTGGTCCCCACGAGCATATTCCAAAGGTGTTCCGGTTGCATTCGAGCTCCTATCAGTTATCCGATATGGGCGTGTCGCTGTTCAAGGTAGCGGCAGAATCCCTTGACCAAAATTCTATTGACGCCGCTTCCGCGCAGGAATCCGGAATGAGCGCCTATTCGGGCCTCTTTCTGACGTACGCGTGGTCGGCTCGAATGTTCCCCGACACGAAATTGCGAAATTTCGCAAGTTCGCAAACTGGACGCACCAATAAAAACGCCCGCCGGCGCTCCAAAGGAGCACACAGCGGGCAGACTTCATGTTGATGGATTACATGGTGGGCGAAGACGAATTGCCCTGGTGCCTCGGGTCTTCGAACGGAATGGCGAAGTGCGCCGCCAGTTCCGCGATCGGTTGTGACGCGCACTCGACAGCAACGTCCGTGTGCTTCACATAGGCTCGAAAGTAAAACGCGTCATCGGTAACCACCAGCATGTCGCACTCGGAACGGACGGCGTTCTCTTCGCCCGCATCCAGCGCGTCATCGGGATCAGTCTCCGGATCATACTGAAGATACTGAGCTCGACAGTCGTACTTCTCGACCTTGTACAGGTCGTTGGCCCTGACCACCGAGGACAGCTTGATGATATTCCGGGCCGACTCCTCACTCACCTCGAAGATCGCGACACCAGGCGACTTATCCAGATCGCCGCCGCCCGTCACTTCGACGCGGTAGGCCTTTGGCGAGCTCGCGGGTGCGGCCACCGAGACTTCCGGCAGTTTCCCCGTTGCCTGTCCTACTACCGGATGGTTCTGGTAGGCCGACCATGCTTCATCGCTCGTCTCGGGACGATAACCCAGGTTCTTCCATGCCAGTACGCCACGGACATAGCCGTGTGCATAGGCGCGATCCTGATGACCCTCCATGTCCCTGACCGCCGCACGTTCCGCTTCGGCCGTGCCATCGTGAAAGCCCCAGTTGAATCGCACGCGCTCCGGGAAGGAGCCATTGCGCTGCCCGTTCCTTTTCATGATCGTCAAAACGTCGCTGGGCGTGCCGCGTTCCAGCGCCTCTTCGACCATCTTCAGGAATGTCGCCTTGTCCTGCTCGGGGCCCACATGGGCAGTTGCTGCCGGATCCGGCTTCCCGGACCACGAGTTCTTTTCGCCTTCCGAGTTGTAAAGAACCACCTCGTATGCGTCGTCGTAATCCGGACGGCCGCGGAGCGCTACGTGACCGATCGCAACTCCATCCACCTTCGCGATTTCCGTAGCGAAACCGTTGGACGCCCAGACGATTTCCGGCAATTTCACTTGATTCATGTTGCTTCTCCAAAGTTGATTGCGAGAAGCGCTCCCCACGATCGGGGAGCGTCCCCGCGAGGGTTTGAAAAGTCACTTGAGGCCCGTTCCCCCCCCTCGAGGGGGAAACGGATATCGAGTCGACTACTTACGCTCGAGCATGCCAATCGCGGCTGAGATGGCCTCGGCCGATTCATGGCGTTTGCCGAGCTCGTTGAAGCGGAGGGCGTTGCGCAGCATCTGCAACGGATCCGGAATTGAAACTTGCGTCACCGAATCCGGTTGCGAAACTTCCTGCTCACCGCAATCGACGGAGTCGACCGCGCTCGACAAGCAGTGCCGTTGTACTCCTCGAGCATCGCGGAAACGACGTTCCAAGCCGAGATTGCGCGAGGGTTCGCGCTCTTCCGTACTGCTTCGCCCGAGAATTCGAAACCCTAGGCCTTCAGAAGAACGCGCGCCATCCGTTCGGCACCTTCCACGATCTCCACATCGGTCATCCCGATGGGATCCTCCGGTGAATTGAGAGGTTCCTGCATTTTCCGGGTGAGATCGGGATCCGCCTGAAGCGCGCGAAAAGCATCCGCCCATGCTTCATTCTCGGTTCGGAAATCACCGGGGCATGTCTCCGGTTCCATCCAACCCGGTTGAATCACTGTCCACCACCAGCGACCGTTGAGTTCCGGGCCATCAGTTGCACTGCCCAGATGAACCTTGAAGCCGGCCGCCTTAACGGCCTCGAGCTGCTTTTCGGTGACATGCAGCAGTTTCGCGTCGGGCAAACGAATTCCGACCGACTCGAACGCACGGTCAAACGCACGGATCTCATGCTCCCAGTACGCCTTGTCATCGACATCCGGATCCTGACGCTTGGCACGGTCCAACGCGATATTCAACGCTAAACGCCAAGCTTCGTGATTCGATCGGAAGCCATCCGGAATCGAACCCGGTGCATACGCCTCGAATGCCCGGTCGAACGCTTGGATCTGGATATCCCAGTTCAGCGGTCCATCGTCCAAGCCCACAAGACAACCGTCATCGCGGACGAGGAGCAGCGCATCGCGCCACGCCTTGCGATGAGTGACAAAATCATCGTTCTCCGGCAGTTTCCGTTGTTCCATTTACTTCTCCACCGTGTGTGTGAGAAGCGCCCCAGCGGGAGCGCTTCCCCGCAAGGGTTATAGAAAGAGGGGACTTTCAGGACACCGACTCCCCTCTTCATGCATGCCCAACAAGGGCGCACAACAAAGGAAGAGGCCCTTACGGCCCCATCCTGCAACTGACGCCTGGCGACGTCACTCCGCTACGCGGAGGCCGTTGCCATAGCTGACCAGCCTGACCGACGCACCGAGGCGCGGCTGATGCACGCGATCCGCGGTGGCGCTATACACCTCGCCGTCGCTCGCGCGCACGCCGACTTCGACGAGATCCTGCGCGGATACGCCCTGGACGGCATGGTTCCCTTGCGGGACCGGCGCCGGAACGAGACGGACACGCACGACAGTGCCAGTCGCACCGAGCATCGCCTGCTGGTCGGCTTGCTGCGCGAAGGCGTTCCCGCCGGCGAGCATGCTAGCGACGGCGAACGAAATGGCGACGACCGGGGACATTGCGATTTTCAACATGGTTTGCTCCTGAAGAGAAATTGGGGGCAAACCGACCCCTTTGGGGAACGGAGCCCCAGAGGGAAAGACAAGATGCCGGCAGGCGGCAATACGAATCACGGACGAGGAATCGACCGAGCAGGCTGGAATACGGACCAGCTACCGAGGGAAAGCGGTTACGAGTATAGCACCGGACTTCCTGATGGGAATCATCCTCATCCGAATTTGAAAATGCGGCGTGGACTTACGCTCAATCTACCTTGACAATTTCAAGGTCGTACTCGGCCATCCAATCAGCTCCGGCACCGCCGTCGCTCGTGACAACGCCGTTATCCAGCTGATTGCGGATCTGTTCCTCGAACTCGTCGATAGAGTCGCACTCCATTGCTTCGAGGTCGGCGTCCGACACTTCAATCCTGATAAGCATTTGTCTCTTCCTTCGCCGGCGCGGCCGGCTCTGTTGTTTTCCTAGCTCTGAATGTTGCGCACGATCAGCGTGGCTCGCTTGCCAGTCGGGGTCGTCAGGATGAGCGGCAAATCGCGTTTGACAACTACCGGAGCCTGCGGCCCGAACCAGCCCTTCTCTGAAGGACTGACTTTTTCATCCGATACGAAAAGCAGACCTTCGAGCGCATCATCATGCAACGAGTGTTGGGCCATGATTTGTACCGTCACCCCATCGGCACTTGCCGACTTTGGCGAGCCACCATCCTCAAGGTTAAGGGTGAAGGGCTTGCCTGCAACTTCGACGGCGACCGTGTACGAGCGGAGCTCCATCGAACCATAGGTTTTCAGGCACTTCTCGTGAGCATCGGTGCCCTTCACGTTTTGACACGCTGACACCACTTCGGAGGCTTGCATCGTGTGCGCGCCCGCGATTCGCGACAAGGCAACCACCGCGATTGCGACGATGAACGGTTTACGTTTCATATGGGGCTGACTATTCGTGTTCCGGTTTAAAAAGGGCCGCCAGTACGGGCCGGCCAACACGCCGCGACAGGGACGTACTGCCACGGTAAAACCCTTTTCCTAGACGTCGATGCAACGGCCGTGTGTTGCATCTTCGAGCGAGCAGGCGGCTGCCGCGTCATGTCCGTGCCAGCTCAACCACGGCTTGCCAGCACGTTCGTAAAAGTAAAGGCTACCATCCAACGTCCAGTCGGCCGGCAAAAGCGACTGACTGTCGGCGCGCAAGTCGGATACATCGCGCGGGAGCGTTCCGCGTCGCATTTGATACTCGAGCGCCGCATGGGCAACGACGCCCAGGGAAATTTCCTGCTGGTGTCGCGGATCAGACGGAGGCAGCGCAGCACTGGCAGCAACCGCGTTGAGCATCATCAGGCTCGCAACAGTCATCGCTCGAAGTGAGATTCGCATAGAATGTTTACCTATCGAACAGTGCCGTTCTTGCAGTGACCGCACCACATCCCTTTACTCGCGCTGGACAGCGCCGAGCGTCCGCAATGTGGGCAGCGGATCGTGATCGCTCCGAGGTTCACCATGTCTTTCTCTGCTTCCTCATTGCGCCGTTGTCAAAGCGCGCTCTAGGTGCTGCAGCGATCCGGCTTTCGGAACGTCGTCGACGAGCACCTGATCGAGGGTCCGGAAGCAGAACTCGCAGTGCCCCTTTCCCCAGCCACCACCGCTCCAGCGATGTCGCTCTCCAACACGCTTCCCCGTCTTCGGGCTGCGACCGCCGAGGGCGCCGCAGGACAAAACGTGCTTCCCTTTCATCGTCGTGTTTTCCTATGCCAATCAGTTCGACGAGCTTTCCACCAGCGACACCAGTGTTCCCTGTTTCGCGGGAAAACCCGTCTGAGCGATATTCATAGTCCACGAGTCTGCGGCCCCATGCGCGACACCGGACTGGTCGACCCACCCGCCGTTCGGACCAATCAGCACCGCGTCGTTTCGAGCGTCAGCCTCGCTCTCCACCTTGTCGCTCACGAGAATCGCCTTCGCAGCGCCGCCATTCAGGCGAACCACTGTGAATGACGTATGCGTTCTTTCACCGCGATATGTGTCACGATGCAGGATCGTGGCCACGCCGTTCGCGTCCTTGAAATCACAAGCTAGGGCAGTTTGTGCAGACAGCGCCCAGGTAGGCCCCGCACATGGGTTATGCGTCGCTTCTGCGGGCGCGAGGCCGATAAGAGCCAGCAATGCCATCAACATTTACATTCCCCCGTTTTTACGATTCAGGCCGACCGCTTCAGGACTGCCGCGCGATACTGCGAGCGCAGCAACAGATCCGGAACGGGAGCAAGCATCTCCCCCATAAATTGCAGCTCAACGCACGCGCTTACGCCGTGCTTCGGAGCCGCACGATCGAATGCCGCGCGTGCAGCATTGACACTCTCCTTATCCCCAGCCGCTACAGCGCGGATAGCGGCCTTTTCAGCTTCAGTGAGAATCTCGCTCATCAATGTCTTCCCGTGTATGGTTGCTCAGAACTCGTCCGAGTCCGTTTCTGTTACAGGTGCCACGGGCATACCGGGTTTGGGCAACAGGCGGTAGTACGTCACGGCCTCGAACATCGGCTCAGTAACGGGAAACCATGAGTTACCGTGGGTGCTGCATTCAACGGGGTAGCCGTCTTGTTGCAGGGCGAAGGCTAGTGCGCGGACGGCCAACGGGACGTGGCCGAACGGCTTAGCGAGTGCCTTATTCACCGACACTAGGGCCGCGCTTGAGCGAACGCCACCGTCAACGTACAGAGTGAGGCGGAAGCCCGCGTTGTACGCATCCGAACTGAACGTAACGAATTCGTCGTGGCCCTGCTGTTCTGCGGTCATGGTGCGTTTTCCGAGGCTGATCGAAGATGGTCGGGCAGCACGCGCTCCAGTGCTGCGGCTTCTTCTTCGGCTTGAACGTTCAGCTCGTCCAGCTCTCGGGCCGCGGCTTCAGCGGTCGGATGCCACGCTCCAGTCTCGTACGTCTGATTGACCTGCCGCTGACAAGCGAACTGGTCCCCGGCCTCGTTCTGGATCAAGCTCCAATAGTTCGCGTTCGTCATGTCTCTGCTTTCCGATCAATGGAAGACGATGAGTAAAATTCCCGCAGCGCATGCGACCGTGAGGGTCAACAGAGCCAATTTCGTCCCGATACTCATTCTCAGATCCCTTTGTCCCGTGCCGACCGTGTCGGCGAATCTTCACTTTCCTTTCACCTTCTGCGCCTCTGCACAGATCACTCGACCATTATCGGCGGCCGAACGCCGTACTTGAATCATCGTACCGTAGCCGGTTACGGTGTCAAGGTTTTACGTCCGCAACACTCGCCTAGTCCTTTCGGGGGGTGGGAAGTTGCTGCACTAGGTACTTTAGTGCGCCACGCCGCGAGTCGGCCACGCCGGTCGCGACGAGGGCGTCGAGCTTCGCGACTTCGGCCGCATCCAGCAGCGCCTCGACGCGCGCACCGCCCGCGTCGGACAGCGCCTTGCGCTGCCGCGCGACGCGCGCTGGGCCGGTGTAGTCGTAGTTCGGCGGCGACTTCGGGTTGACGCGGTTTTTCGGTTCCGATTTGCTCATCTATCTGTGCTTCCGTCCTGGGATTGAAGGGCGGCTTCGGCCAACGCGGGAAGATCGCGCCCCAGGCGCTTGATCTTGCCCGCTTCGATCGACGCCACCTGGCGCAGGCGTGATGGGGAATTGTCGATCAGGAACAAGCGATCGGCCAGGCGCAAGGCTGCGGGCAAGATTTTGCATGCTGCGCCGGTAGCGACGCCTGACGTCGACGGTGGGGATGTGGTGTCCGCCATCAAGCACAGAGAGGTACTTGCGAGTGATCGTGGTCTTGCTCGATCCATTTGGACCGGCGACGACCCAGACATGCAGCTTCAAAGGGTTCGCTCGACGACGATGGCATCGTGCTAGTCGAGACGCACAATCTCGCGGCGCCCGTCTGGATATCGCCGGATCATCTGGCCTGGAAATTCCTCTTCCTCGACGGAGATTGGGCGCCCCGCTTCCAGATGATGGCGAGCCGTCTCGTCGCCCGCAGCCGCGAGTTCGCGCTCGAACGCCTCAAAAATCCGGCCTTCCTCTTTCGGCCCGGCGGCTTCCAGGATGCGGACATCCAGCATTTGATCTCCCAGCGGCATGTCGTAGCCGCCTCTCCCCAGATCATACCGTAGCCGGATACGGCGCGGTCAAGCATCGGGCTTGGTTCACCCGCCATCGCGTTCCAGTGGCCGGAATGAAGCTGCTGCCGCACCTTACCGTCAACGCCCATGTGCGAAGAGCTAGGCACCACGCGGCCTCCATGCGGCCGTCTGGCGGGCCTGAAACCGGGGAATTCTCCAAATCTCGTGGATCGAGAGCGCCAATAAAAATGCCCGCCGGGCAAACCCCTCGAAAAGGGCTTGCAAACGGCGGGCAGGTTCCAGCTTGATAGATCACATACCAGGTGCCGGCGAGCAGTCCGGCTGCTCGTTGCGGTGGTTTTGCATACGCTCACGCATTTCAACCTGGAAAACCTTCGGGTCCATGAGGCCATACCGCGCCATCATTTTCGTGACGTCTTCCAGCGCCATGTCGCCTCTTTCGATTCGATCCGTCAGGAAATCACGGATCTCGTCTTCTCCAAGCTCCTGCTCGGCTTCCGGCAGTTTCCATTGCGCTTTCAATGCTCCGCTCGCGGTCCGGATCTCTCGCAGCAGATCGGCGATGCCTTCCTGCAGTTCATCGCCTTCGAAACCGACGATGAATGACTCGGCCTTGTCCAAGGTCGCGATCACCTTTGCCACCGCCATAACCTGGCCGTTAAGGTGCGCGACGCCGGCCGCATGATGAGACGTCTGCGTCAGATTCACGATCGCGCTGGCCTGATGCCGCTCAGGCAACACAGCCGACGCGCGATCACGAAACACCTTCAGGGCTGCAATCGTGTCGTCCACGTCGCCGATGAGGTTCCCAACGATCTTGCCATTGGGGTCGCTCCGCAAAGCCTCATCCCAGTTGTCGATGAGTTCCTTCGCCGCAGCCTGTCCGGCATAACCAGCCAGATTTGGCTGGAACACCGGCTCACCGCTGGCCCCATCCGACTCGACCAAGGACGCCAGGGATTCGCGGATGCCATCGACCGTTTTCGGCAGTTTCCCGCTTTCCACGGCTGCGGCCATGAGACGGTCGTAGACAGATTGCTGCTCCTGATTCATCCGGCCATCGATCCGGCGCGTGCTGCAGTGCGTTGCGCCGGCCGCGAGAAGTCCGGAAACGGTCGTCACGCCCGATACGTTTGCTGCGTTGACAACTCCGATCACCAGCAGTTCGAGGTTGGACCGCTCTTCGGGGCCTGCAGGGAGGTCCCAGGAAACAAGCGTCGCGCGATCTTCGTCATCGAGGCAGATCCCAACGTGCGGGACCTCGGCCTTATCAGCGATGAAGTAATCGAGCAACGGGCCCACTTGCTGCAGTTTCCGGTCAGCCAAGGTTTCTGACGAAACCTTCAGCTTGCATCCGATCGGATATCCCACAACACCATGGTCTTGGTAGCTTACTGCCACACACTCGGGCGTTTCGCGCTCGACTGATTCGACAACGGCGTACTCGAAGTCGGCCGCGGCGCGTTCCTTAAGGAACGGACACGAGTTCAAATCTACCTTGTCGCCGACCTGCAGACTTTCAACGGCCAATTCCGCGACTTCCGGCAGTTTCCCTTGTTCATTGGTCATGTTGCTTCTCCAAAAATTGATGCGAGAAGCGTCCCCGTAGCGGAGAGCGCGCTCCCCGCGAGGGTTTAAAAGTCAATTACTGCCCGCCGGGCAAACCCCACAAAAGGGGTTTGCCCACGGCAGGCGGCCCGGCTCGATAGATCACATACCGGGCGAAGGCGAAACCGATTGGCCGTCTTCCTCCGGATCGATATCGAAGAACGACGCATCCGATCCGAGCTTGGCTGCTTCGGCGTCAACCTGCTGACGCGTCAGGGCTTCGTTCGAGACCACGGCGAGACCACCGCCGATATAGCCGCCCTCACCGCACTCGTATGCGATATCGCGAAGCGACGTCGACGACAAATCTTGCCCGTCGTCATGCAGCACCGTGAACTGGATTACCGTCTTGCGAACCTTCGTCGGTTCCCCTTCCGGCAGTTTCCCGGTCTGCTCAACAGCAGCAGACAAGTACGCACGAGCCTGTTCGAGAGCCGCGGATTCCTTCATTGAAGCTGACTTGCCATCAGCAATCCACGCTTCCAGAAGGCTCGAAGCTTCGTCGAGGACCGAACGAACCGAGCGGTCACCATCGAGCTTGTTACCTCGACGGACGTTTTCGACGTCGCCCAGCACAAGCTCAACGGCACAGCCTGGCGAACCTGCCTTCTCCCAGCGCTTCTCCAGCAGATCAGCGACCGAGTACAGCAGGTCGTTCACCGGTAGTTTCAGCACATTTCCCACACGGAACTCTTGCGGTGTCCATGAGGCTTGGAAGCACTGGATAACCGGCGTCACCGCTTCTTCGAGCGCGTTCAGGTAGGCCTGCTTATCCGCCTCCGTGCCCTCCGTTTCCAGATGGTACGGGCCGACGAATTTTTCGCTTTCACGTGCAGCAGCGTACCCACCGAGGACAGCGGAATACAGAGTGAAGAACCGTGCGTCATGGCTGAAAAGCTCCTCGCCGAACGCAGTGACTTCCACACCATCTGCGAAGCGAATCTTCAGGAACGGAAGCGCCTCTTCATCCCAGTCCGTCTCCTTTTCTGGATCGATACCGGCACTGACGATTTCTGCCGTTTGCCCAGAGTGGCCATGGTAGACCGCGTTGTGCTCGGACCGATCCTGCAACATTGAACTGAAGACAACTTTCAGCCCAGATGCAGCTTCCAATGCCGACGCAACCTTAGCCTCGAATGCAGCGACCGGAGACACCGATTCCTGCAGTTTCCGGGTGAGGTCGAGCGCTTCTTCGACCAACATCCATTCCGAGTCGCCCTTCGACGAGACCGGAATATTTCCTTCCATCCGCTCCTTCGTCGTGAAACGAGTCGCAGATTTGAGGTCGCCCCAGCCGTCGTTGTTCGACCAGAATGCGCCGACCGCACCATCAAGATCTTTGTCGCCTTCGCTCAGTGAGCGGATGACGTACTGGACCTGATGAGTTTCCGGCAGTTTCCGATCCGTTGGATTTCGCTCCCACGAGTCTTTGGCAACATCGCCCAGCTGATCCCAGCCTGGTCGCCGTGCTCCATCCTCGTAGTTTGGCTGAGCTGCCAAATCACGCTCATATGCAAGCTGAACGGCCGACTTCTGCAGTTTTCCGTCGGTAGCCCACTGAGGAAGCAACTCGATAGGCGAAAGATTCCATTCTTCCGGGTCCTCGCTGACGTCGTTCGCCCCGAAAAGCGACTCAGACACATCATCCTTCTCTGCTTGGGACAGCGCAATCCACTTCAGACCATCGTGCGCCTGCGCGGCAACGAGCTTGTCGTTCGCGACATCGACCACGATACGGCATTGCGTTTCCGCACGGCCAGGTCCGAACAGATGGTTCCAGTTGCCCTCGAAAAGGCGGGGCGACAGGACGGTGTTCGGAAATTGATCGGCGAAGGTCTCATTGACCCAAGCGACCAGATCTCCACCATCGACATCACCTTCTTTCCCGAAGGCTGGGAAGATCGCACGGATATCCTTCAGAAGACCCTTGACCTGTTTGATCTCGTCCAGGTGCTCGTTCATCCAGTCAACGAGATCGGCGCCCGACACATCTTCATCCTTGCGAAAGCCTGGGAAGACGTCCACGAGACGTTGCGCGAATTCCAATTTCGTCAGATTCCCGTCGCAACGGTTGTTTTTTGGCAAGTTGTTGCTTTGCTGTTTCATGTGAGCTCCATTGAACCGCGAAGCACACAGCCCAACGGGACTGAGATGCCCCGCTTGGGTTTGAAATAGTGCTGGGGTATCCCAGCCCAAAGATGAACCGAGCATCGCCTGCCGATCGGCCTACTGCGCGAAGGCGTTTCCGCCGGCGAGCATACTTGCAACGGCGAACGAAATGGCGACGACCGGGGACATTGCGATTTTCAGCATGGTTTGCTCCCGAGAGAAAAATTGGGACAAACCGACCGCTTTGGGGAACAAAGCCCCCAGAGGGAAAGACAGGAGGCCGCCAAGCGGCGGCACGAATCACGGACGAGAAATCGACCGAGCAGGCTGGAAAACGGACCAGCTACCGAGGGAAAACGGTTACGAGTATAGCACCGGACTTCCTGGTGGGAATCATCCTGATCGGAATTTGAAAATGCGGTAGCCTTAACGATCAGGATGTGCCTGCTCTCGCGTTCTGACGCTCGCGAGTTCGCGTTCCCTGGAAGCCTCGAGCACCGTCAACGGGTGCCGTGCGTCGACAACGATCTGCGGTCCGATATCTTGCGTGCGCGCTCGTCGAGTTCGTCCTTCCAAAGTTCATGCACGGCGTCCAAGACCTCCGTCGCCTCCGGCTGTTCAGCGGCGTCGTCCTCATCAATTTCGATCTCTATCAATTCGGACCTTTCACCGAATTGCATCCAACACGTGACATCGAACGCGTACTGAAAGAACATGCATACGACAGTCCCAAGCTGAAGGCTGAGGTAGTCGTATCCACCTTCGATCACAACCGTCTTGGCGTCGCACGTGATCAAGCATCCCTTCCCTGGCGGCCCGACGTAGACTCCGATCCGAAACACGCCACATCCGCGGATATTGCTTTTTCTATCTACCAAGATTAGGCGGACATCCTTGTATTGAATGACGGACGACATATCGCATTCGACCACTGGCGACGACACCTCGGCCCGGCATACCTTCTCCGCAAGAGCCGCCACGCTCGCTCCGCGCGTATTGCGAATCCGCGCAACGAATTTCGCAATCAACGCGGTCGCGTCCAGGTCCAGCGGCAGGGTCTCGTAGCAGGCGAAGCATTCACCCTGCCCGTAATCATTCGAGCCGTAGTCAACCCCAGGGGACTCGCGAGGGAAAAAGCGATCGTCGGCCGCAAATGCCTGAAGCCGCGGCGTGCCATGCGGCACGTCAATCAGTCGCTTGGGCCGACTCAGAATGGAATGATTGTCTGCACGAAGCGTCCAGTCCGCCACGTCCTCGGCATAGGGTGCGTCGTCGCCAAGTAGCTCCTGCAGCTTTTCGACCTGGTGCTCGTAGAGCTCGTGCAACCGTTCAAAATCTTCTGTGTCAGGATCGAGTTGACCGAACAGGGGTGTAGGCGTTGCGAACTCGTCGACCGAGCTCTGCAACTCATGCCAATTCCGATACCCGAAGATCTTCGCTACCCATTCAAGCGCAGTCGCATATTGGAGGTTGGGGAAAGCGGCGGTGAGACTCTCGGCGACAAGCTTTGGTCGCTTCGTGTTGCGAAAGTAGGTACGCATGGACGGACTCCAGTAGGTTGAACGCCTGCGTTCCCACTTGGCCGGGCATTCTCTGGGGTCTGAGAAATCGGCGAACTTTTGCTGCACCGGGCCTGCTCGAGGCTTCACCATGACGTGGGAGGTAGGGACCGGTCTTCCCTATGGGTGAAGAGTATAATAGCAGCTCACTTCGTAATAGGAATCTGAAATTTCGACACCTATCCCGCCAGAGTGACAGCTGCTCTCAAGAAGCGACTTCGTGCGGACGGTCGTCCAATTACAACCCTCCTCCATGCACTATTTCCCGCATGGGCGCACGCACCATCGTGGTCTGTGCGACTACGAGGACCCACCTTCATCACCTTCCCACGCCGGGCGGCCAGCGCGCTGGCCAGCGCGAGCGTAGGCCTCGATCACAGACTGGTTCGGATTCGCCGTTGCTCATCCCTCGTCCGTCGACACGGCTTGCGCGGGTCGAGCGGCGATCGTCGCGCGGGCTACACGAACCACTTCGGCAGCGATCAGTGGGTCCGCCGCGAACCACCCGTTGCATCCTGCCGCAGCGAAGATCTTGCGCACGGTATCCTCGCTCGTCACCTCGGCATGCGATGCGACCCGGGGCGTGGGTGAGAGCAGCCAGCAGTTCCAGCCGCGTCCTTCCGAGTGTGCGAATGCCTCACGCCCTTCTTTTTCGGATTCGAAGATGGCGAGGCCCCGATCCGCGTCGTCGAACATGAGCAACCACCGCGGTTCGCGACGATCGCCAGGCTGGCAATAAGGGCCGACGCCCGTGTTCGCAGGATCGTCATGCCAGGCGAACATTTCGCGACCGGTCACTGCAACCTGTCTTGCGACAGCGGCACCGTCAAAGAGAGACACGATGGCCTGCGCTGCGGTCTCCGCGCACCTGAGGACGTCACCGCCGCGGCTCGCCGTGCGGATGCCGTTCTGCACCAGAGCTACGACGGACGGCTCGTCCGCCCGAAGTTCGACGATGGCGCATTCCCGGAGCTCGAACGAATCGGGCGCCCGATCAATCACGACGCCTTCACCGCCGGCGTTGGGCGTGCAGAGGTATCGCGCAACACGGCCGACTGGCTGCGCGGCCGCCAGATCAGAAGCGTCGGGGTAGAGGAAAGCGCGGGCCGCCGCTGAGAGCGTCTCGTCGGCCTCGCCTGCCGTAGGCTCGGCCGAAGCAGAGGCGATCGCATATCCTCGTTGCAGTCCATATTCGAAGGCCTTCCGCTCGGCGCCAGCAATCGCTGCACGCACTTCGTCAGCGTCATCAGTTACGGAAATCTGCGGCTCCCCATGCGTGGCGATGCGCCACATGGTGTGTTCGAGATTCACGCGAGCATCGTTCAGCGTTGCCTCAGCAGGGGCTGCGGCCGCGACGAAAAGCACTTCGCCTTCGAAGCCGTGGTCGTGCGCATCGTTGATTGCTTTGTCGATCGTGGCTTGATCGTCGGTAATCCACGGCGTCCAGTCGAAACCCGGCACGCGGGTGCGAAAGCCGACCGGCACTGATCCCACGTTCACGCTGGCAGACGCAAGCGCCGCCTCGATGCAGTTCCAGACGTCCTCGAACGTGTAGCTGTCGCCGGTACGATGCCGGCCGCAGGCTTTCGAAATGATCGCTTCGATCCGCGCTTCGGGCAGTTGGGTCGTATTCATCGCGGTTCAGTCCGGTTAAGTTGCGGTGATTTTCCTGGTGCTTCGTGCATCCCAAGCATCAGCTCAGTTCCGATGCATGAACGCTGGCGGCGAGTGTCGCGCCTGGTGCTGTGCTGGACTGGTTCCCGTTTATGGGGAAGTGGCTACCTTTCGTGCGGTCGCTCGACGTTCATGCTGCTTCCCGACCGAATTTCCGTGCTCATCGCCGTCGAACGTTATCGTGACTGGCCCGTGGCGCATGTCGCCCGTCATCCGGCCGTTGAGGGCGCGCTTCTCGGCAGCGTTGAGGTTGCGCCACTTGGCGATCCAGAAGTCGCCCACGAGCAGACCGCGCGGCGCGGGGCCTTGCATCTCGCCAACGGAAATCCCGCGTTCGCGGCACCACTTTTCAGCGGCGTTGCACGCCTCGAAATCGCCCGACTGATCGAACACGATGGTCACCATACAATCGTCTACTCACCATCCAGACTGCCGGCGGGCATCGCCGCGCGAGCCCCGGACAGCGTCTCGCGCCGGATCGATGAGGCGAACGCCAGCAAATCCGCATAGCCGATACTGCTGATGTCGCCACTTCGAGCCTGGATGAACTGATCGACCAACGGGCGCACGGCCGAGATCTCAGCCATGACTTCGCTGAACGGACGCTCCAGCGGACCATCCAACGACGGTGCATTCCCCGCTTCCTGTCCAGAGGCGGAAGGAGCAAGAGCAACGAGCGCGTATTCGATGTCGCTGTCACCCTGCTTGTCGGCGCACCACGAAACTTCGTGGAGGCTCCCGAATTCGAATTCACCGGGCGGCAGGTCGCCGACGTTCAGATATATGCGCTGCGGCGCATTCTTGATGTTCGTATCCATCGACCTCTTCTCAGTGAGCATTGCCGCGACTGGCGGCGAGTGGAAGATCACGATACCCTTTGTGCAAGGCAATTCAAGGTGGCCGCGCGAGCCGTGCAGTTGGCCTGATTTACAGAGTTCGAACCCGCATCCCATCTACTTCTCGTCGGGAAATGACGAGCAAAGTGTACCTGCCGCCCGGGCGTTGAAAAAATAAAAGCCCGCTGCTCCCAAGGAGGCGCAGCGGGCATGGTTGAAGGTTAGATGCTACCAGTTGGCTGAATGGTCAGCTTTGTGTTCGACAAGCCAGCCGTTGATTGGTCTCGACGATAAAGTCCGCTTCCTCTGCGGTCAGTCCATAGTCGCTCGGGACGGCGGAATCGGCCATACCAACATCGAAGTACGGCTCGGTAATGAAGACGCCGTCGTGCGCGATACCGACCTGCGGATAACTGTTGTCCGTCATTTCGACTTCGAGCCGGCCGCGTAGCGAAACCGGAATACTGGCCGCCGGAAGATTCAGTTCGTCGAGCGTCATTGGGCTTTTCGTTTTCATCGACATTTTGCCTCTCCAGTGTATGCAAGTGGTGCCCCGATCCGCAACGCATCGCAGCGAAGTCGGGCGAGAATTTCCGCATTCGACTCCCGCCTCACACTTGGCCTGACATCGCTCGAACGGGTTGCGATCGGAGTGATTCCACCCGGATCGAACACAACGACCCGGCCATGGATACGGCCGATGTTGTCCACGCCCATCTCGCCCCAATCAAAGCCTTTCGTGCGTAGCACCTCACGCATCCGCAGTGCATCCGCATCGGAAACGGATTCGGTATCCGCGCGTTCCGTGAGCTCATACCGGAGGTATCCAACGGTGCCGCTTGCCAGCGTCTGCAACACTTCCGGGATGTCCGGACGAACTGCAAGATCGCCCAGGCCCAGTCGCAGCACCCGGTCTTCGCCAGCCTTCAACGCGACCGACGATGCGCCGCCGCCGAGAGGCCCCAACGTCACGATTCCGATCTCGTGGATGCGGTCTGCAAGCGCAGAAAAATCTCGCGAGCGGAGAATATCCTGAGCGATGGGATCGGACCACTCATCTACATATGCCCCAAAACTCACTTTCCGGGTCGACGCAAGCAGGGCGTCTCGCAGGATCGTGCTGGGTGTCTCGGCTACCCGTCCGATCCGCTTAGTGGCTCGAGCAGAAAGCTTGTGGACCGATTCGACGTGATTGTTCATAGACCTGCTCCTGAAAAATTGCGAAGCAGGCTCCCTGCGGGAGTCTGCCCCGCTGGGTTGGATGTGCATCAACGTGCGATTGAATCGCGGGATACCCCGCTGGCTGGCTGTCGGCCCAGCTACCGTCGAAGTGAGCCTCCAATATACCCCAAGTTCCTGTCAGGAAGCTATCCGCGGGTGACGGCAGGCTCGCCGCGAGGCGGTGCGGCTATCGGTTGTTTTCAGCTTCGCGGAAGCTTTCGTGGCGACGCGCCAGACCCGTTGCCGAGGGCTGGTCCTCTGATCGATCCGGAATGGTCTTCAGGCGTTTTCCGTGATACTGCCAGTAGTCCGTGTTGGACAACGCCCTGGACACATGGACAACGCATCGCTCGTCGACTGACATGAGGTTGAGATCAAAAAGCGTGTGGATGTCGGTACGCAACAGCAGGCCGTTACGGGTCGAGTAATCCGTCATAAGCGAGTGCGGCACGATGTGCGCGGCCTCGAGCAGCTCGACCACGCGGGCGCCGGTGACCGCGCAGCTCTTCCGGTAGGCGTCGAGCAATTGCCTACGGAACCGCTGCTGTCCGCGGCGCGTCTTGATCGCGCGATTCTGGACCTCGTCGTAGGTTGCGTCCTCGTCGTATTCGATGTCGCCGTCAGCCTCGATGCCGGAATCCTCCGGTTCCACCTCTCTCACGACAAGGCAGTCACCCGTACGGCTATCGTAGGCGTGGACGAACCACTCCGCGACGTCGAGATGCCGTCGTGCGACCGACGAGGCACCCTTTCCCAGCTCGTCGACCCGGCGGCGATTGCCTTCGCAGAGGATGGCACGCGCCGCCATCCCCCTCCGGAACGACTCGTGAATCGCATCATCCAGGGCTTTGGCCCGCGCCGCCTGATCGTGCGCACGCAGGCGCATTGAAGCGTCGGACGCTTCGTCTCTTGCGATCGCCAACAGGGCATCGCGCGTTTCCCGCACATTGCCGTCGAAGACGATCCGGCCAAGTGGATCGGTTGTCAGGTTCTCGTACCAGAAGCACATGGCGAAACCCTCGCTCACCGAGCCGAAGCACCATTCGTAGCAGAACCGCGGGTTGGACCTGAAATTCTCGACAGGATCGCCATGCGAAGTGCGGTGCCACTCCTCCACCGAAAACCCGGCATCCTGCAAAAGGTCGTAGAGGAGCCCCTTGGTTTGCGGCTTCAGGCCTTCCAGGTCGGACGTCATCCCACCGGCGCGGCGGAAGGAGACATGCCGGCCAGTGAGGTCGAGACGGACCTGGCGCCAACCCGCGCCGCGCCATAGCCGGCCCGGATGTCCGTCTTTCACCCCGGAATTTGACCAGTAAGGTCGGAACCGACTGGCGGTCGCAGGCAGGGAGAAGCCGAGGATCCGCTCAATCTCCTCGAAGGAGAGCGTGACCTCGTTCCCGTCCAGATTGCGGAGGTAGTCTGCGAGGGGGGCGTATTTGGACATTGTCTTGCTCGCACGTTGGAACCGAGGGGGCCGCGATCAACGCCCGGGAAGACTGCCCAGGAGGGTTCGCGCTTTCCCCGCAGTCGCAGAGCGTAGCACGACACGGACGGCGAGTTCCCTTCCCTGCAGGAACCCGTCCAGATCCTTCTGCGAGTCACGAGCACCGCGCGTAGCGGTTCTTCGCGACGTCCGGCAAGGCGTCCCTTCCAACGATCGCTTCTGCGAGGTCAGCTGCCCTGTTCCAGCCAATCCTCATCTGCCTCTGGATATGCGCGACGCACACCCCATCGAAGGCGATGATCTGACTTGCCTGCGATATCTCGTTCGCCGTCAGCGGTACGAGTGCTGCCCTTTCGAGAATGCCCATGTTTTCTGCCCTCCTCTCATCAATTGTCGCTTGCCGGTCGCCGGCGCCGCGCCGGCTACAACGCAAGATCGCGACCGGCCGGTAGCGGGACGCTTCCGCGTGACGTGGCTTCCCGGTCAGATGACGACGGTCGGCACGCCGCGGGCCGCCGGCGGGATCCGGGCATGTTCCGTCATGGTGTATTCGGTCCCCCCGACGATCGTCATCTTCGTGACGCCGTAGGCCGCGCCGGCGACTTTCACATCGACGGTTTCCGCACCGCCCAGCACTCTGTCGAGATCGTTCACGAGCGCCGGTGCGCCAGCATCCGGCAGCGATCCGACAGCGTCATCGGCCTTGCTCCGACCGGAGACGATAAGTGTTTTGCGTAAACGGATTTGAAGTTCGACCGTTAGGTATGCAGATCATGAAAATGGAGCTGCGTGCCGATGAAGTGTGTGTTGCGACTGACCGAAGCGGAGACGCTGACCTTGGAGCAATTGGCCTTGAATCACCGACATCGAGACATCAGGACGCGCGCCGCGGGACTGGTGCTGCTGGGCAGTGGCCTGACCGCTCCCAAGATAGCCGCACGACTCGGCGTCAGCGTGCAATCGCCCTACAACTGGGTCATGGCGTGGCGCGAGCGTGGCGTGGTCGGCCTGCTGACGGGACACGGAGGCGGCCGCCCGCGCGCATTGCCCGATCCGATGGTCGCGGCGGCGATTCAGATCGCTACGACCGCCCCCCTCACGCTGGCCCAGATTGCCCAGCGCCTCGAAGCCACGTTCAATGAACCGCTGCCGTGCCGGCTCGAAACACTGGGCATGGCGCTCAAGCGCGAAGGGCTCTCGTTCAAGCGCAACCGTTACACGCTCAAAAAAAACGCGACGAAGAGGCATTCGCCATGAAGCAGACCACGCTCGCGAAGCTCCAACAAGCGGCACGGCAAGGCGTCGTGCGGCTGCTGTATCTCGACGAGGCGGGCTTCTGCGGATCGCCGCCGGTTCAGCGTAGCTGGTCACCACGGGGTCTGCCTCACGAGATCGAGCCCAACCATCACTGCCGGCGCAGCGTGATCGGCGCGCTGGATTTCGGCTCCAATACGCTGGTTCATGCCGCCCATGCGAGCACGATCAAAGGTGCGCATGTCGAGCGCTTCATCGATGACCTGCTCGCTGCCGGCGACGGCCGGCCAACCGTGGTCGTGCTGGACAATGCCAGCATCCATCACGGCTTCGATGAAGCAACGCGACAACGCTGGCTGATCGATCACCACGCTCTCCTGTTCTACCTGCCCGCCTACAGTCCCGAACTGAACATGATCGAGATCGTCTGGCGGCAATTGAAGTACCGATGGCGTCGCTTCGTCACCTGGACCAAGGAAACCATCGACGCTGAACTCGCGGAGCTCCTACGCGGCTACGGCTCCATTTTTCAAACCAATTTCTCGTGAACACTTATATCTGCCTCCCTTCACCTGGATCCAGATGGACGAGTACATCCCAAAGATCAACTGATCGAATGGCTTCTGATTGACGAGATTAGTGAGAGCGGCGGTTTGAGGCATAGGTTCTCCTGGTGGTTTGATGACTACAAAGCGACGACTGGTTACCGAAATTACGCGGGTGTGGTTGCCGAGGGATTAGCCCGTACCCGGGTTTTGCGGTCGCCGAATTTTCATATTGCACTTGCAATGGCTGCTGCGTCAGTGATGATCAGCGCTGCACGCAGGGGCTCCGCACCATCGTGAAGGCGCGCATCCAGATCAGCGTCCGGAAATGTCGTTCCAGCGAGCTCCGCGCGAACGCGCATGAGCATCCGCCCGAGATAGTTCTGGCCACGACCATTGACGATGCCCCACCGACGGCCGGCGTCGTCGTCGATCCGGCCGGCCTCGACAATCTGGACGTCGCCTGTTGCGAGCAGCAACTCGCGCAGATCGGCGTGCTGCACGAACTTCGCACGCAGACAGGCAAGCATCCACGGGTAACGCAGCCGCGACCAGCCCGGACGGGTATGGAAGCCGAGCAGCGCGTCTGCCGTCCGCCCCATGATCTCGGTCGGATCGGGCTCGTTTGAAGGCAGGACGTGGGCGGCGAGTGCCACCAGCGACGGCGACGGCGCGGACATCAACCAGGCGCGCACGCGCGGATCACGTGGCTTGAGTGACTGGTAACCGTGCTCAACGGTCGGGAACCGCGAGTCGTTGATCTCAATCTCGCGCCGAAAGAGGTTGCTGAACGCGCCGTATGGCTTTTCATTGGCCCGGTAAAATTCGATCGCCTGTTTCATCGCGTCCATAACGCAGTCGTTTCCCTAGTCGAATGAATGCAGCAGTGCTGTCCGGTACTTCCGCTCAACTCCCTCGGCGATTTCGATGGCTATCAGGCACCCGTTCCTCGAAATTCGTCGGATTCGTCGTCTCGCAGCCAACGCCGACCTTTACCCCAAACGTCCTCGAGCGGGATCTCACCGGCTTGCATGACGAATTCCGCAGGATCGAAGCGCCGACACGACCGGATACCCGACTGGATCAGATCGAACAGTTCCATCGGCGCACCGATCGTGCGCAACGCACGGACCAAGTTCGTGTTTGAATCAACCAGCACGACGAGCATGACATTGCTGTCCGGCCTTTCCTCCGCCCACGTCTGCATCACGTCGACGTGGGCCACAATCGGTGCTGTCAGCGGCCAGACCCTGTCGCCGCCCGTTCGCAGTGCGAGCATCAGCATGCCCAGTGGCAGATCGGGCGTCTGCAACAATGCGAGGGCATGAGGAATGCCCTGCACGCCGGCGATATCCTCGTCCGAGACGTCCGGCAGTTGGAGAACCATCGTCAGCACGTCGCTGACGATCGTAGCTGCCAAAGCCATTTGGCCCGGGCCGGGCGATTCCAGCGGAGAGGACTGGCCTACCGCGATGGTCGTTGCGCGCACCTTCATTTCTCTTTTCCCATTACGCTTCTTCCTTCCTATTCGTTCGCAAGCTTCAACAGCACGCTTGCGTGGCAGCAATCATCCTCGTATGGCTGTTCGGGCTTCGGACACCAGCACCCAAGATTCTTCCCGCGGAGCTCGGCACGTGCTGCCGCGACGAGCCGCTCATTCAGAGGCGCGAAGCCAAGGTACAGGCTCCAGGCATGCCGACGATCTCGAACGACGCAACCCGGCAGAAGCGGAGCCTCTTTGCCGACGACAAACGGATTTCCCCACTTCGTCGTACGGTCCACCTTGACGGTATTCGGAGGCATCCGCCAGCCCTTGGTTCGCATCAGTTGCACGCGCTCAGGCATACGATTACCCCTGTCCGTCAGTAGCCGAGCAGATCGCGAGCCGCGCGCATCGTCGCAGGAATCACGTCATGCTCGATGAAGCTCCTGCCGCTTGTGTCGACCACAGTTGTCGCCACGGTCAGTGTGCCGTCTCCGTTGAAAAGCGTCGGTTCTGGCCGATCGTGCTCGTTGATCCACTCGATCAGGCGGGCGACCCGGACAGCTGTCTGGTAAGCGGCGTACCGCTCAATGTCGTCCGCGAGCCGGGCTTCCTGCACACAGCGCACGCAATAGGCTCGCCCCAGCGCGATCGCATAGGCAAACTGTCCGCCCAGCTTCTCGCGGGCTTCGGATTCCGGCATATCGTCTAGCCAGAAGATTCGGTCGTCTGGAATCATTTCAATCCTTCGGACGCCGCCCGCAGTTCGGCACCCACACATCGAATTTCCCCGGTTACCGGCTGTCCAGCGCCGGCGCAGCCGAAGCCGACACGTTCTCTTCGGGCCAGATTTCGCCCCGGCACCAGTCGATCCTGCAGCACCGAAGGTCACCCATCATTTTCTCGATCATTGCGCCGTAGAACTGCTCAACCGAGTAGCGCGTCTCGAGCGAGGACGGACCCATGAAGTCGATCGCATGGTGACCCTTGATCGGCGCGAGCAGCAAATCTTCGGCCGCATTGTGCCTGCCGGGCAACTCGAAGCGCGGTTCCATCAGCGCTTGCGTGTACGCGGTCAGAAGGACCTTCAGCACGTCGACGTAGCGCATCTCGGGGTGATAGATTGCACCGAGCACGTTGTCGCGAATTCCCTGCCACGTCGGATCGCAGTTTTCCCGCTTGATGTAGCGGAAAAGCGCCTTCAGCGTCTCGTTCATCGGGTTCCCCGCGCCGGCGCGAATTTCGCAGCGAGCTTCTTGAGTGCTCCCCAGAAGCCCTTGAGATCGTCGGTCGCAGAAGATGATGAGACCGGCCCGCAAAAGGCCCATTCCAGTGCCGTCAGAACCAGCGTGCCGATCTTCACGATCGTCCAGAAGTTATCGGACTGGAGGATCAGCACAAATTGGCGCAGCACATCCTTGTCCGGATTGACGGACTGCAACCCGAACAGAAACGCAATCCCGACTACGTAGAAGAAGTTCTTGATGAGTGGCACGGTGACTCCGATTTGATGAAAGTACAGTTGTCTACCCGGTTCAGGCGCGCACGCCCGTAATGTTGATCCGGCCGGAGATCCGCCCGACCTTGTACCGCGCGACTATCGACGAGCCGCGCAGTGCCTTTTTATAAAACGATTCGGTCACGTCGACCGAATCGCTGCCGATCCCGATATCGACATCGAGCGTCCATCTATCCGGATGGAAAATCGGTGTCGGCATGGAGGTCTTGGTCGCCGCGTTGTACACGTAGATGTACTCTGTGTAGGCCGGCCGGAAGGCTTTATCCCTCACGGTTCCCTCACTGCTGGCCTCGGGCATGCCACAGTAATCGAGCAGATGGTAGATGCTGGCCGCGCCGAGGCCGACCAGGATCACGACAAGCGCCAGCATCAAGAGAAGAAGGACGCTGCCAATGATGGTGCCGACCGGCCAGTCCATCAGGCCGTCCAGCAACGTGCTGACGATGTCTCTCACGAATCGCACCGATCCCGGTTAGGCCGCCACACGCTGTTGGGGCTCGACAAATTCGACATGCCGAAGCGCGCACAGGCCAATGAAATCGGCCTTGCCGAATGCATGGATATAGGAGATTCCGCGGGCACACACCATGAACACCTCCTCACCCCGATGCAACGCGTATTGCGTGCGAGCAACGTCCCGAACGGTACCAACCCCGGGCATTTCGTAATCGACAATGCAGATGATGCTGGCCTCGCAGGCTAACCCGGCGAGGCGCTCGTAGTCTCTCGATCCGGCATACCCGGCAAGCACGAATTCCGGTGGCTGTTGTTCGGTGGTCATGGAAGGTTTCCTTGGTCAGTCACGGTCTGACGTCGTTACACGGATGCAAAGACCTCTCAGGGCGCGCATTTGCTCAGCCTGATGCTGCGCAACGACCTCCGGTGTCAACGTGCTCGCGTACCGGATGTTCTCCACTGCCGAACAGAGGTTCAGCCACAGTTCCTCGTCAGAAACTGCCGGTATGCCCGGACGGTCGCGAACGCCGTCAACCGAAAACGAGACGACGTCTTCAGGCATGCATTCGCGAAGCTGCTTTTCGTCGTTCGCATCTTCTTCACCCGAAAGCGAGCCAACAGCGGTATGGATCGTGAACTTGAACCGGAGCGTCATTCTCTTTTCTTCCTTGTCAGCGGATATCTTCGACATACCGCGGCGCAAACTCCGCCGGTTGGTACCGCCATGCCTCGATAACCGCAGACAATCGCTCTACGGCCAGAGCTTTGTCCCGATCACACATGAGTTCGTAGATCGCGAGCATCTTTCCTAACCAGACGGCCTGCCCGTGATTGCCACAGGGCTGCTGCACAACCGTTGTCAGCTGGTCCGCCCGCTCACGAGACAACGTGTGCAGATTCCAGGCAAACTCGAGCATCTGCCCGAGAGTCATTGCGCGCCGACTGGAGATCTCGCCGCCGAGAGATTCGACTTGACGGATTTCGTAGTCGTACAGCGGTACCTCATAGGCGCCGGTACGACCCGCCACCTCCCTCCGGAGTCTAGAGGCGATCGTGTTTAGCACGTGACCATCGTGCGTGTGGTGATAGTTCCGGTCGATATCAGCGCGGATGGCCTCGAGGCTCGTCGCAACTGCTCCGGCAAGCGTGCTGTAGTCGGAACTCACCTGCTTCAACTCGCCCGCAACGCTTTCCGCTGCCTCGCGTTCTCTAAGCAGGCAGTTGGCCGCAAACCGCTTGTCCGACCGGTACATTCGAACGGTAGTCACCAATGCAAGGCATAGCAGCGCATTTGCGGCGATCGAAATCCAAAGGCAGTACGTCATTTCCGTTTTCCCTTGTGTCAGCCTGCAGAACCCACGACGTGCAGCGCCATCGCCACGCGCCGCCCCTTCTCAATGCAGCGACGCGTCGCTCCTCAGCTCCGCAACGATAGTTAGCGGTCCCGTCTGAATTCGCGCGGATTGTAGACGGCGCGTTTCCGGTCCTGTTCCGCGCGAACACGAGCCTTTCTTCTTTTCCGGATGACGTACCCGGCAACAACGCAGAGAATCCCGGCGATCAACGCAACTGCGTGTGAAGTCATCGTCTATTCCAGTCCGGAAATCCCCGGCGATTTGATGCCGTCCTCGTAGAACGCCCGCGCGGCCCCCGAGTAGTACGCGATCTTGCCGCAGAGCCGGCATTTCATGCGGTGCAGGTCGATATCGTCCATGGTTGAGAACTCAACGTGCTCGACGTCGACGACCTCGTTTCCGTCCGGATCTATCGACCGGTTCGCGACGGGCCGCTGCTCGGTGTGTCGGCACGTGTCCTGGTCTCGCGTCAACATCCTGCTTTCTCCCATCTGGCCGATCCCGTCTGTCCGACCAGTTCTTGCATCAGCGCGTACGTCTTCGGCGCCTGCTTGCCCGCCGCCGTCTCTTCGGCAAAGCGCGCCGCCAGCTCGTCCCATCTGGTAATGAGTCGCGACCATTCGGGGGAAACCTCGGTCATCTTCTGCAACTGGTCCTGCGCGCCCGTCGCCTCAAGGAACAACAGGCAACGCCGCAGATCGTCCGGATCGTGGGGGAACTCCGTTCCGGCGTCCGGCGGCACGCCGTAGATGGCCTTGCACATCGCATTCGACGACTTGCCTCGCTCGCCCCTGCGCAGCCACATGGCGACAGCGATCAGACCGAGGTTCGTTGCGGCGAGGTAGTCAGCATGACGCTTTGCCGAAACCGGGAGATCGACCTGTCGCAGCTCGTCGAGCGCGGTCGGCTCGCCGATGACGAACGTCGCGCCGATGAGGTCTGCAATATCCGTCGCCATCAGCGCCTTCTTGCTGAATCCGTGAGTCAGCATCGCGAATGAGGACAGCGGCACTGACCCATAGACGATCCGACACCCGCAGATCGTCTTGATCGTGAACCCTTCATCGCCGACCACATCGAGCCCACCCAACTGCATCCTGAATTCATCGCTCATCTCAACACCCCCTGCTGTCCGCTGCCCATCGGTTAGGCCCGGCAAAACTTCACCGTACCGGAACGTCGCTGCGTTTCAAGGCTCCGGCCGGCCTCACTCCCCGCTTCGGTACCGAACGCGCCGCCACGGCTGGCCTCGTGCGACATCGGCCAGGAGCAGGTCGAGATCCTCCACCGACACTTCGTCGAGTGCCCCGAAAAAAGTCGCTTGCCCGTACGGTTGTCGTAGGTCACGCTGTTCGCGTCCGGAAGCAGGAAGTGCCACCGGATGCGAACGCGGTCGCCTCGCCTCAGACTCCAGAGAATCTGTTCCGGAAACGGCAGACCAAGGGCATACCAGTCCTTCTCTTCGATCAGCTTCTCGATATCGAGGCGGCGGATCTGTTCGCCGGCCGCGCGGCGCTCCTCTTCACGCTTTTTGACGCCATCGTTCCATGCCTCCTCGAGCTCGTCGGCATCGCGCAGCAGGTTCGGGATCGGCTCGCCGGCGTACTGGTAGCCTGCGCGTGCGGCGAGCCGGTATCCTTCGGCGTAGTGTTGGTTGAACGCGTCGCTGCCGATCTCGTCTGCGACGATGCGCAGTCGCATCAGCGCATACTCGCACCGCGCGTCCAGCGCCAGCGAGAACAGGCTGTCGTATCCTTTCCGTTCGGGATTTTGCGGTGGTCGGGGCATGTCCCCTGAGGAGTGCGCGGCGTGCATGTCTGCACTTACAGGTCGATGCCGGTGTTTCCGTTGATCGCCTGGGCGATAAGCCGTGCGAGATGAAGCGCATCCGTCGTATCCGTCACGCCCACCTCCACGCTGACCGCGCCGATTTGCTCGGAACCAGGGAGCGGCTGCGCCTCAGCGATATGGAAGGTCACCGAGAAAGTGTTGTCCGCGCCATCCGACCAGTCGAATCCAAGCAGTTCGCGGCCGCCGTACCGATACGGCATCAGGGAGACTTTTCGAGGCGCTACGGGCAAGCTGGCTTCGATCACCTTCCGGATATCCTCGACAAAACGTATCGCGTCAGCGCCGGGCACCGGCTTGTTCATCGGGCCCGCCTCGATCAGTACATCGCTCGCAACTTCCATGTTCATCCCCACTTCCCGCGTTATGCGCCAAGATGGCAGGGTATGGAGAGCGCGACCGGACAGCAATCCCGAATGAGCGTCCATTCGGGCATGTTTCGCTCAATTGCGCAAGCCGATGTGCCGTTACGACGTCGTCGGCGCCGAGATTGTCGCGTCCGTCATGAGCCCCCTGTTATGTCGCGGTCAGAGCAAGGTGCTGACCGCTTGCTGTGGCAGGCTATTTCAGGTACAAAACCGGCAAGGGAACTCCCGACCCCGGCCGCCCACACTGGCAAATCTCCGTTGAGTTCGACTGACTAAGAGCAGAGCGTAGTGCACTCGACAGTTCTTTTTTGGAACCCTGTTAAGTAGGCTCGCTGGCATGCGCTTTCGTCTCAATCCATTGCCTTTCAGTCGTATCCCCGCCTTGTCGCACATGCAGACACAGGAGTGGGCCTCGCAAATCCTCGGATACCGTAACTGGCACGAACTATCCAAATCCGTGGTTCCCGCTGTCGAACGGCCGGAGTCCTAGGCCCATCGTGCGTCTGTTCTGGGAATCTCCAGCTTCTCGAGATATTCCGCCGATCGAAGTGCTTCCTTTACCATCTCTTTGTTTTTGAACTGCTCTTTGAAACATCGTGACAACTGAAATCCAGAATCTCCAAGCACAACTGCGCGATTTGAATATACGTCTCGCAGACATCAAGAAGGATGAGAGGCAGGCCTATTTGGCAACCGTGCGTGAGCATGTTGCGCTATATGGCATCACGGAGGAGGAACTGCTGCGTGCGGCGGGATTCCGGAAGGCGCGCAAGCAGCGGGCGCCAGCGCAATACTATGATCCGTCCACGGGAAAGTCGTGGTCCGGCCGTGGCCCACGCCCAAAATGGCTCGAGGGCAAGGCGCTTGACGACTACTTGGTCGACCGAGCCGCGAAGCCATGGTGGCCCGGCGACGGTGCATAGAACTTAGCGGGGACAGCCATCACCATCGACCCGGCAGGATATCAGGCGATTCCGAGAATTCAGACGGCATTTCTTCGTCTCGTCGCCCGCACGCACCTGCCGCTTTGGTGCCTGCGGCACGGGCTTGGCCGCCATCTCGTCTTTCGTCCCCTTCCGTTGTGGCTTTTCCAGTCGCTCGTGTCGGTCCTATCCCGCGCGCACGGCGCGAATGTCGCTCTCGTCCGCGTCTCGTCCATTATCATCGGGTGAACCCAACAGACCGGAGGTTGCCGTGTGCTATTCGGCTCAGATTGAGGCGGATTACCGGAAGTACGTGAGGGAGTTCGGTGCGGACCTGGACATCGACGAGTTCACGCACCTCTTTTTTGAGCGCGTCCAGGGCAGCAAGGCATTGGTGCCGAAAGGCGTCGAGGACGCGTTCGCCAATCCGACGACGGACAAGGAGCGTCAGGCAAAGACATTCATCGACGAGTTTCGCGCGCAGCAGGTGACGAAGCTTGAGCAGGCCATCTTCAAGCAGCGCGAGCGGCTGGCCAAGGCAGAGCGGGTGCTACAGACCAAGGTGACCAAGGCCGCCACAGAAGACAAGCGCATCGCGACCAACAAGATCGATTGGTCGCTGCGCCAGCTCGAGGACCTTCGGCGCACCACGCCGAAAGACCGCGATTCGCGAATCTTCCCCAGCCACTACGCGCCGGTGATGGTGATGGAGAACGGCCGGCGCGTCGTCAAGCCGATGCGGTATCTCTGTCGCATTGCGGGCAAGCCGGCCAATTACGATGTGCGCTTCCCCGGGACTTACAACTCGCGGCTCGACAACCTCGAGGGCTTCTGGAAGCCGCTCTTTGGCCACACGCATGGCATCCTCATCGTGGACAAGTTCTTCGAGAACGTGAAGCGTCACAACCTGGAGCACCGCGAGCTCGCCGAGGGCGAAGAGGAAGAAAACGTTGTGCTGGAGTTTGCACCAAATCCGCAGCATCGGATGCTCGTGGCCTGCCTGTGGTCGCACTGGTCGAACGGCAAGGACCCTGATCTGCTCTCCTTCGCCGCCATCACCGACGAGCCCCCACCCGAGGTGGCGGCCGCCGGCCACAACCGCTGCATCATTCCAATCAAGCCTGAGAACGTCGACGCCTGGCTCAACCCGGACCCAGCGAACCTCGCGGCGCAGTACGCGATTCTCGAAGACCGCGACCGCCCCTATTACGAGCACCGACTCGCCGCCTGAATCCGGCCCGGGCATGGCATTCGATTCCTCCTACACAGAGCCGGTAGAATCCGTTCAGGCGGCGTGCGCAAGCTTTTTCGACGGGACGATGATGACGGTAATAGTTCGGGAAGTGGTGGACGGCTGGCTGATCGCAATGAACGATGAGGTCGGCAAACGCGCGGCCTCGGGCGCGGTCTTTCGCATGGGTCGCATGTCGACGGATGGACGGTATCCAGTCGTTGAAACCCGCCAGCCCGGCTGGAGTTCAGGCGCGCGCTATTTCATGCCGTTCAAGGACGAGGCGGAGGTACGCGAGTTCTTGTTGGGCCTCGGTTTCACGGAACTGCCTCGCTGGACGCCGGGCACACCGCTACTCTCGCTCGACGGGCCGCGTTGACCGTCGCTTCAGCGATCGCGCCTGCCATCACCGGCACGACACGCTGCAGGTATTCGACCATCGAGCCTGACCTTTTGGCATCGGCAGCGCTCATATCGGAGGGTATCGTGACGGACTTACCTCAGCCAGATTTGCCTCAAGCCGACGGCGCCGACCCGGCGACGGTGTTCACCGCGGCGCTGGGCGTTCTGTTCAAGACACACCCGGACCCCGCCCATCTTCTTGCCGAGTGGGAGAAGATCGCCTCGCAGATGCCCCTCACGGTCCTGAAAAACGGCGCAACAAACGTTTCGCACGACGCGAACGTCGTCATCGCGCAAGGACTACTGCACATTGCACGCATGGCCGCTGACGGCGCCAGGCCAGGCGGCGGCGCGTAACCGAATGCCCGGGCGGCACGCTCAGGCTTGCTGGCCGTCCGACTCCCCGTTTTCGCCCGACCGCGCCGACTCCCTCGGGTAGTGCTCGGTCATGTAGACGCTCGCTTCCTCGGTCGTCTCAAACGTCCGGAGAACCCGCATCTCGTCGTCCGGCCTCTGCGGCATCAGTACAAGTTGCGGCTTCACGTCGAGGTGCACAACCGGGCGCTCGCGGAATTTCAACCATTCCGCCAGCTTTTGAGCAGCGAGCGCGCAGGCCTTGTCGTGGTCCTCGGCAATGCCGTACGACGTTGACCGGTCCCACGCGCCCCCGTCCAGGCACCTGACTGCAATGCTACCGTCAGGTCGCGTCACGCCGAAGGGATGATCCCACCAGGCGTCCAGTTCTTCCTTGGTCCGAGCATCGTTGGGCGTATCGTCGAAGTCGCGCGGGAGCTTCGGATCGAGAGGAATTCGGGCGGGCATGGACGCTCCTCAGACGGGTCGGAACGCCTATTGTGCCCGATCAGCGCGAGCAGCTATCCACAGATGGGTTGCCGCGCTTTGCCGGCCCCGTGGACGCCCTCGCGTCTCAGGCCGCCATACTTTCGGCCGCCGCCGCACACGGACTCGCGCCGCGCAGCGTGTAGACGCCGAGGGACTGCGTAACAACGATGGGAGACCTGGACAGCAGACCGCGAAGGGTCATCTCGTTCATTTCGCCCGTATCAACGAGATCTGCCGCAAGGGTTTCCCAGCTCAAAGTGGGGCCATGCCGTTTAAACGCCGAATACAGCCGATATTCCTGCTCGGTCAGTTCGCTCTTTGGATCAAGGGGCGTGGCAGGACGGTATCGCCCTGGCGCTCCAGCGAGGAATCCGGCTCGCGCCAGGATCGCCGTGGTGACAAACCACGGCGGTACCGGGTATTGCGTCGCGCAACGTTCTTCCCGGCTTAACCGTAGTTCCCGTATGCGTTCGACGGCGCCCATCGCAACATCGGCGACGATCGGCGCGTCGGCGACAGAGGAAACACGCCGGAGTGCGACGATCACGGGGTTATTGCGCAACGATTCCCCGTACCAGAACCACTCAGGGTTTTTGCGCTCCCTACGGTCGAGCCATTCAAATCCCTGCGCCTTCTGAATCACTTCCCGAATGGAACCGACAGCCTCGATGCTCCAGCCCAGCTCTATGGCGTAGCCCATAAGGACGCCGACGTGCGCCGCACCTACGGCCGTGATCATCGACTGGGCCATCTGCCGTACGATGGCCGTCCGTTCGTCTTCGACAGGCGCCACAGCCGAGTCATCGTACAGATGCGTTTCGAGAGACAGGAGCGGCTTTTCGAGGATGTCCATGGCGAAGCGCCAGGCGTCTTCAATACGCAGCCCCTCGCCGAGCAGCGGGCGCAGAGCGATTTCCAGACGCTCGGGAGTGCATGGAAGGTGCTGTTTTGCCGTGGCGTCGAGCAGATCGAACGTCCCGGCAAATTCCGCCGGTAGTTCCGACGCCCGCTTGCGCATCACGCCCAGGATCTGGCATGCGCGGCTCTCGGTAATCCCGTATTCACTGGCGACGGTAGCAAGCGTACGTCCGCCGGCGTTCACCCCATAGCGCATGGCGAAAAGAGCCGCGTTGCGCTCCGCCGTTGTTGGCGTCGCCAGCGCGAGGATTCTCCCAGCCTCGAGGATGATCTGCGCCGCCGTACGGCTGTCTGCTGCCGGTCCCGCCTGCACGGGCTGCAGCGACACCGACGTCGCCGGATCTTTGCCCATAAGCCAGCCGGGCTCAACCTGCAGCGCCTTCTCCCACGCGTCGATCTTGTCAGCACCGAGGGAATGCGGAACGCCGGCGTTCTCCCACTGCCTGAGCGTGACGTCCCGAACCTCAAGCCGCAACGCGAGATGATTGCGCGCGATGCCCAGCGTTTCCCGCCGCATCCGGGCGCGATCACCCGCAGTACGCAGACGGGCCTGCAAGGAGGCTTCCGGCGAAATCCGCGGCTCGTCGCCCTGTGTTGGCTGTTCCGTACTGAACACCCAGCCTGCCGACACCTTCAGCGCACGCTCCAGCCGTCGCACGTCAGTGCTCCGGGACATATAAGCCGGCACGCCCCTTCGCTCCCAGCGGGTGACAGACGACAGATGTATGCCACTGGACTCCGCCACCGATTTCCGGGATAAGCCCAAAGCTTCGCGTCTTTTGCGGATTCTGTTCGCGATCGCGATTTCGGGCAGATTGAGCGACCCCGTTTCAGAAAAACTCATCATGTTCGCAACTCTCTTTCGTGCTCTCCTGCAGGCTGGATCGCCCGCTCCGCGCCGCCGCGACCATTGCCGCGCGACACCAATATTCCTTATTTACGGCGAAACATAACGGTTCTTAAGGTAGGGGCAAAAAACTCCATGCGATATGGATATGCCCTGCTAGACAGTGGAAACATCCCGAAGCATGCTGGTGCTGATGGCCGCTCGTGGCGTTCCGACTGCCGTTGACACCGACCGGAACACGTGCCACTTTGGATCGAATAAGCCCGGAAGACTGATGCGGTTTATCCGGGCGGCGGCCGCCGCCCGGGCGAGCACACGGACAAATGGAGAGGAAATATCGTGAGCAACGACGAAACACTGAGCAACAAGGCCATGGACGCCGCAGTCGAAGGGGTGATGGCGCAGGAGCGCGAGATATTGGACGAGAATATCCGCCGCGCTCGCCAGCCTCGCATCGACCGCGTGCAGGAGGGGCTCCGGAAGGTGAGTCCCATCGCTGGGCAGCGCCTGCCGGATGTGAGCGAAGCGGATGCGGCGCTCGCGCGCACGCTGCGCCACCAGATTTACGAGGCCCCGACCGATGCGGCGCTTGCCGCGGCCGAAGGGTTTCTCGCCAATCTTGGCGCCCTGCCCGACTAAGGCAGACGTAACGGCGAGGAGCGCCCCCCGTGCGGTGGCAACAGGGGCGGCTGGGCATCCGCCGCCCCTCTGCCTCGATCAGAGGCTGACGCTATCCCTTGCCTCAAAACTTTATGCTAAGCGTCGAGCCTCTCGGACCTGACACTCGATGGGCGGTTTCAAAATCGCCGTATACGCCCTTGAAGCGATGTACATCCATCGTCGGATCGAGGGCTTGAGCGATGAAGACGAACTGGGGGTCCGTCTGAGCACCTATTACCTCGACCTCAATTACCCTGGACCCCATCCTATCCTCGGGGCGAACCCGATGAACACCAGCGTACTGATCCCCGCCCATTGCGTTATCAAGAACAACGAATACGTTCATCGCTTTCCCCTTGCTCATTGCCTATCCAGTCAACGATCGTATCCGAATTTCTCTCCGCACCAAAACCCGGCTATCGTAAGCACCGCAAGTCCGAACAGGAAGTACCAAAACCCCGCAGGGATGTCTACGTCGATCATGCCGATCATGGATTCAACTTCTTCGAAGTGTTCAGTCGGTGTCAACGGGTTTCACTAACTGACGGCAGCTGGATGCCCTTGCGCGTGGCCACGTCAAGCGCATGCTGGTCGTGACTCAATGCTGCAAGTTTGTCCGTCACGTCGAGGTAGGCCGTCTCATACTGTTCTTCCGTGCTTGCGCCGACGAATAGACTTTCGGCCCTTCGAAGCAGGCGCTCGGCCTCGATCAGGCCAACCTCGCGATTCTTTTCACGTTCATTGAAGCGTAAGCGCGAATTTAAGCGCAC